>CAZSAN010000065.1:0-12066 GCA_964604985.1 uncultured Candidatus Saccharibacteria bacterium
TCAATCCGGCGATTATCGCCAGCACCGCTACGCTGAACAGCCTATAGCGCCATAGCCAAGCAGGTATTTTTCTGTCTATACGGATTCGCATCTTTCCTAACAGTATATCCCAAAGTCTTTGACAGGACATACCCAATACTATACTATTTATAGTATTAAGGAGATAAGATGCAAGCGCTACGTATCAAAGACTACGGCGGGAAAGATGTCATATATATCGACGCCCACACTCCAAAACCGGCCGCGGGTGCGGGACAAATCCTGGTGGAGGTGCATGCTGCATCAGTAAATCCTTTCGACATATCTGTCCGCGAGGGCCGCGTACGCAAGATGGCCGAGCTGGATTTTCCAGCGACATTAGGAGGCGACCTGTCTGGCACCGTGGTGGATCTGGGCGAAGGAGTGGAAGGTTTAAGCATCGGACAGGCTGTATACGGACAGGCCGGTGCGTTGAGCGGCCAGGGTTCGTTCGCAGAATATTCCCCAGTGAAAGCCAGCCAGCTGGCATCCAAACCCAGCACGCTTGATTTTACCCAAGCCGCCTCATTACCGCTCGCGGGAGTCAGTGCTTACCAGGCGCTGGTGGACCACATAGGACTTGGACATGGCCGGAAGATCTTGATACATGGAGGCGCTGGCGGCATAGGCTCTCTGGCAGTGCAGATAGCCAGGCATATAGGTGCACATATCGCCGTTACCGCCAGCTCCCGGGACGCGGATTCCGTAAAAGGATTAGGTGCCGACGAAGTCATAGACTACGAGACGCAGGATTTCACGACGATCATAAAGGGTTATGATGCGGTTTTCGACACAGTGGGAGGGGATACCAACGCTAAATCATACGGCGTGCTAAAGCCTGGGGGCATACTGGTGTCCATGGCTGCGCCACCCGACGAGCAGGCCGCTCAACGACAGGACATAAGATATATCCATCAGTTCACGCAGGTCACTACGGAGCGGCTTGAAGCCCTGGCCCGGCTTGTCGATGACGGATCGATCAAGCCTGTAGTGGACAAGGTCTTTCCTCTCGACCAGGCCGCTGAAGCCATGGAGTATCTGCGGACCGGACACCCCCGAGGCAAAGTGGTCATCCGGATCAAGGGATAGAACGGCGATACAGCCTATTCTATACTGGAATTATGTCTGACCTGCGACCTCGACACGAGCACCAGTTAACCGCACTTGCGGCTAGCTTGAGCGGCAATGATCAGACGATACGCATTAAGAAAAAAACAGTATCAAACCTTTTTCGATATCAGGGCCGCGAGAAAAACAATGCTCGAACTGTAGATCTAAGCGGGTTTAACAGACCGCTCTTTATAGATACGACTGAAGCCACCTTGGACGTACAGGGGCTGACGACGTACGAGACCATAGTCGACTTTACGCTTAAACACGGCTACGCGCCGACCATTGCTCCAGGACTTAAACACATAACGGTGGCGGGCGCGATCGCAGGCGTCGGGATAGAGTCTAACTGCGCAAAATATGGCTTTGTCCATGACGGACTACTAGAGGCCGATGTTTTACTGCCATCCGGTCAAATCGTGACCTGCACGCCGAAAAACAAATATGCCGACCTTTTCCATGCGCTGCCAAATTCTTATGGTACATTGGGCTATATACTGCGCGCAAAAATCAAGCTTCGCTCAGTGCGGCCATACGTGATACTCGATACCGCCAGGGAATCCGACATGCATACGCTACTCAGCAACATGAAGCTTGCAGCCGAGGATAACAACGTAGATTATGTCGAAAGTCTGGCGTACGGCAAGGACAAGCTTTATCTTACAGTTGGGCGGCAATCAGACGAAGTGCCTCAAAAACGCCTTAGTATCTATGGCAAAACCGTCTTTTATAAAGAAATCAGCCGCCCCGGAAAACTGGTGCTTACAACAAAGGATTACATCTTTCGTTATGATCCGGAGTGGTTCTGGGCGCTGCCTAAGTCGTGGCTGGTGAGTGTCTTCCGCAGGTTCGCTCCGGCCAGCATGCGGAATTCGCGTTTGTATACGCGCGTGATGTTTTCGCGGTTTGCCAAGGCACTAAACATCGGGCCGGCGCCTGGGTTCGAGCTGCTTATTCAGGACTGGGAAGTGCCTTGGGGGGAAGCTGAAGGTCTATTCAACTACGCACTCGACACTGTTGATTTGGCCGGCCGGCCCTGGCTGAGCGGACCTATAAAAAGTTCCGGTACAGCCACGCTTTATCCCGCTACGCAAAATAAGCTGTACCTAAACCTAGGCTGTTATGGGTCGGCAAGAAAAAAACCGGGTATAGAGCCGTATATGAACACCAAGCTTATGGATGCCTACTGCATAGAACATGGAGGTATAAAGATGCTCTACTCGTCTTCTTTCATGGATAAACCAACCTTTGACAAACTCTATAACGGGAAGGCTTACCGGAAAATCAAAGCCAAATATGATCCTGATGGACTAGCCCCTAGCTTATATGAAAAAGCGGTACGCTAAATATCCCACGGCGGGGTGACGCCAAGTCGTTCCACTGCGTTAATTGCTGAAGTTATTCCGTCTTCATGAAACCCGTGGCCGAAGTAACTGCCACAGAACAAAGTGCGGTTTTTACCTTGCAAGTCGTGTAAATTTGTTCGGGCTTGTAGCGCTTGTGGTGAGTAAACGGGGTGGCTATACGAGCGGTGTTGATAGATATTTGTTTTATTCGGGACATTAGCCGGATTCAGTGTTACGAAGACAGGATGATCCGTTTCTATACGTTGCAGTGCATTCATGTAGTAGGTAATGCTTGTTTTCTTGGTGCCATCGGGTGCTTCAGGCTCGCCTGCATAAGTCCACGTTCCCCAAGCGCGTCGACGTTTTGGCATGAGTGCCAAATCATCATGCAGGTAAACCTCATTAAGTTCATAGGCGAATGGTGCAAGCAATCGCTTTTCGTCTGCGCTTGGATTTTCAAGTAGCGCCAGAGCCGTATCAGCATGGGCGGACATTATGACGTAATCAAATTTCTCCACGCTTGATCCTATGTGCACATTCACAAACTTTGGGCCACGGACTACCCGGGTTACGGCTACATTCGTTTTGATGGTATTGCCGGCATCAAGTATTGTTTTGGCCGCCTTTTGAACGTACTCGCGGCTGCCACCACGAATTGTGTACCAATCAAGCCGGTCTTTGCCGCCGACTTTTAGTACGCCGTGATTGTGTAGGAACTCTATGACGCTTTTGGCTGATGACGCGTCGACCCCTGCGGCTGACGTAGACCAGATAGCGCCAGTTAACGGATAAAGGTATTTAGTCCGGAAGTCAGCGCTGAAGTGATGCGAATCCAAGAAGGCCGCAAGGGTATCATGATCATTGAGGTCGGGTATTGCCGCAGTAGCAATCCTGTTGAATCGCAACACTTCCAGGAGAAGCTTCCAAAAAGAAGGCCTTAGGACATTGCGCCTGTCGGCGAACAGTCCATTGGGAACGTCAGTGCTCCACTCGAATTTGCCGTTATCCAGGCTCACCGACAGAATCATTTTAACGGCGTCAATCCTTACGTCCAGCACTTCTAGAAACCTAACAAAATTTGGGTAGTGGCGTTTATTCAGAACGATGAAAGCCATATCTATAGGAATTTTTTTCTTTTTGATATTTATAATTTCGGTGTGGGCGTGCCCTCCAAGTTCAGATTCTTTTTCAAAAAGGGTAATATCATGATGATCCTTGAGCAGCCAGGCTGCAGACAGACCGGATATTCCTCCGCCGATAACCGCTATTCGCATGCGCCAATAGTACTACAAGTTGGGCCGCGATCAATGAGCTATAGTTGCATACAAACAATTCAAAAGTATGGGGTGGCTGATGGGACTTGAACCCACGGCCTTCGGGACCACAACCCGACGCTCTAACCAACTGAGCTACAGCCACCACGAGGTGCTTGAACAGAGGTGATTATAGTTGAAAGCCTGCTTATGCACAAGGCTATGCACTGATGATATGCGTGCCCGGCTATTCTTGGCGCCGTATAGTTATCGAACCTAGGATCAAAGCAGCTACGGTAAAGACGCCGACCACTAACAGATCGCGTGTCAATGTAGAAGTCCAGGCCGGATGTAGCGTTATCTGTTTCATGGCATCCACGCTGTACGTAAGGGGCATGATGTCAGCGAACCACTGCAGCGGCCAAGCCATCTGCTCGCGTGCCACGAACAAGCCGCACGTCAACAGCTGAGGAAAGATGAACGCCGGCATGAACTGGACGGCTTGGAACTCGCTGGTGGCGAATGCGCTCATGAACAAGCCCAATGACATGCCCAACAATGCGGCCACTACGGCGCTTATAAGTACAGCTGTGGTTCCACCCGCTACGCTTACGCCCAGCAGGCCCAGTACCACCCAGCTTGCTAAGCATGCCTGGACCGTGGCTAGCAACGCGAAAGCCAGCGCATATCCTAGGATGAAATCCAACTTGGATATGGGCATGGTCATAAGCCTGTCTAATGTACCTATGGTCCTTTCGCGCAGCGTCGCTATGGAGGTAACCACGAACATTATCACTAACGGGAAAATCCCCAGGATCATAGGAGCGATGGAACCGAAGACAACGGAGTTGTCCTGATATACATACTTGAGTATGGTCAGCAATATGACGGGCACCAGAAGTATGAGCGCGATAGTACGCGGATCATGCAGCAACTGTTGGAGGACACGTATAGCCGTGGCGCCTACCTTGCGCGGATTCATGACTTTTTCTCCACAAGTTTCAGGAAGCCTTCTTCGACGCTATCTACACCAGCCTTTTCACAGAATGAGTCCGGTGCGTCATGTGCTAATACGTGTCCATCGCGGATTAGCAGCAGGTCGTCACAGCGTCCAGCCTCTTCCATCACATGGCTGGATATGACGATGGTGGTACCTTTGGCTGCCAGCCGTCGGAACATATCCCATATCTGGTCCCTTAGCACGGGATCCAGGCCTACTGTAGGCTCGTCCAATATCATGAGCCTCGGATGTCCTATCAGCGCTATCCCTAGTGATACCCGTTGTTTCTGGCCGCCAGACAGGCTGCTCACCAGTTGATCCGCCCGGGAAGACATATCTATCTCTCTTAGGATCTGGGATACTGCCGCCTTGGCTTCACGGCGCCCCATGCCATACATGACCGCGAAGTAGTGAAGGTTCTGCCTGGCGCTAAGATCGGAGTAGACCGACGTAGCCTGGGTCATATAACTCATTTGCCTACGAAGGTCTGCCGACCCTGCCGGTTGTCCAAAAACGGTTATGGAACCCGCATCTATCCTCTGTCGGCCGACGATACTGCGTATAAGAGTGGTCTTGCCGGCTCCGCTGGGTCCGATGAAGCCTATGATCTTGCCTGATGTCAGATCTATGCTGACGTTCCGAAGAGCCTTGAAGCCATCGCCCAGTACAACCGTCACATTTTTTATTTCTATAGCCGGTTCCATCTTATTGATAATAGCACCGCGGTAGCGACCGGGCGAATACCTAAACGACATGGGGCCCAATTAAGCTTAAGCCCGGTTAATGTTATGATTGATGCATGAAGCGGACGCTACCGTATATGGCGCTGATCACGTTCGCCATCGCTCTGATGTCAGGAACCTCTTTGGCTGCATCTTCCAATGCAACCTATTTCGCGATCTATTGCAATAAGGATAACAGCAAGCTCAACCTTACATCCAAGACCGACACGCTGGGTTGCAGCCAATCTGCCGATCCAGGCATAGAGACCACGGTTAAATCACTGACCACGAACCCCAAGGGCGCACATGACGTCACCATAGTGGAGGCAGATTGCTACCCGGATAAGCCTAACGTGTCGGCCACCAGTACCATCAATGACGGCAACATACCATGCAGCAACGGGCCGGACGCCACCTTGACGCTTGGGCACCACTACGCGGCGGACAAGAAAGCTGCCGCGGCTGCCAAGAAAAAAGGCAAAACAAAGAATAAAAATGGCGGACCTGCGAATCCGTCAAACGTACAGACCCAGATCAATATGAGTCCGATCACCCCCGGCGGCCTGCCCTCCCCGAAGGCCACCACCAACACCATCCAGACAGCCCTGGGCATCTTCTTCGCCATAATAGGTGCCTTCGCCCTGCTAAGCATGACCGCCTCCGGACTTAAATATGTCACCTCCGGCGGTGATCCCGGTAAGACCTCCGAAGCCAAGAAAGGCGTAGCCTTCGCCCTGGTAGGCCTAGCCCTGGCCATATCAGCCGAAGCCATAGTAGCCTTCGTCATACACAGGGGGGCGCCGTGAGCAGGCAGAATAGATTTATAGTCATATTGATGGCAGCTTTGAACGCACTGGTACTAAGTGCGGCCAGCCTATTCTACCCGGCGACCGCATCGGCGGCCTCGCCCATCATAGATCTGTCTTATGATAAATGTAGATCCCCTGGATCCTCCAAGGTCGCCAGCTGGATAGGCCACTATGATGCGGGCGTGGTAGGTGTAAATGGCGGCGGCGACTGGGAGAAGAATCCTTGCCTGCAGAACGAGACCAAACATTTCGACAAATATACGCTCTACGTGAACACCAACTATCCTTCTAGTAGCTGCCACCAGGCCCCCAGCCGTAAGGCGGCGTATCACTGTGGCTACAATCTAGGGCTGTGGGATATCAACTATGCTTCTCAACAGGGTGCACACTCCAACGTGTGGTTCGCCGACGTTGAAGAAGGGCCGGGCATACCATGGTCGGGGACGGATAGCTTGAACAAAGTCTTCCTTTACGGCCTTGCCAAGGCTCTTGAATCACATGGAGTATACATGGGGTGGTATTCCACCCGCCTTCAGTGGGGCGACATAACCGGAGGATGGCACCCGGGCGGCCTGGTGTGGTATGCCACAGGTTCAATAGGCAAGCCCTCAAAGAGCACTATCAAAGAAGCATGCAACTCCAACTTCACGCAAGGCGCCGGCGTGGTCTATTACCAGTTTATAGAAGGCGGCCTTGACCATAACGGCAAGTGCTGAACGCTACAAACTTAAGATAGCCAACTTAGGGCTGGAGGTATCATAGTAACCCTCGTACCATACCATCTTACCAGCTATCGAAGCTCCCTTGATTTCCGAGGCCGGTATTTGGAATATCAGATAATGCGTGGAGTCGGCCTGGCCCGCGTCAAGTGATAAATCGTCCAAGGAAGCCTTGCCGGTTACCTCGACTGATTTATTGGCATATGTCTTCTTGTCACCAACCGAGGTGGCCGTACTGAGCAGTTCGCCGGAGGATGTCTGGTAATAGAACGTCCCGGGTACTATCGCAGAGTATTTGGAGGAGTTCTTTACGTATAGGTCGACCTCCAGGTATTCAGTCCCGGGATCCGCAGGATCGCCGGACACGGGAGGATTGGCTAGGACACGCTCGACCGTAATAGCCAGACCATCAGCGCCGCCTGAGCCTTCAGCCGTCTGACCTAGCGCGGTGTCGGAAGTTGCAGGATGCACTGGAGCCAGATGGCTGGTATCCGGGCCATTCTTAATCGTGCTCGCAAAAGAGTCATTATTACTCCTAGTATGAATGATCACGCCTGCTACTACTATGATTACGGCCAGGCCGGACGATATCAGCAGCAGGCGCTTCGCGGGATGGGACTTAGGAGCCTGGGCAGAAGGTTGCCCAGAGATCTGATCCCAACTCGACGTAGCCTCTGATTGCGGATGCATCTGCTGCATCGGCAAAGGACTTTGCTGCGGTGCCTGTGGCATGCCGCCCGATGGAACTGGGTTAGGATCTCGGAAAGGGGTTTGCTGCTCGTCCATTTAACTTCAAGGATACCACGGTATCAGATGCAATGGTACGCGCGAAGGGATTCGAACCCCCGACCTTTGGTACCGGAAACCAACGCTCTATCCAGCTGAGCTACGCGCGCATACCATAGAATTATAGTAGAATCTAAAGGAAACATTTAATAGGAATACAAAAAAATGGACGAAAAGCCTGCCCAGACTAACACGACCATGCCCCCCGGCGTTCCTGCCCCGCCGCCCAATTACATCGGACGCTCGAACATCGTTGACAGAAGCGAACTCCAGAGTATCTATCCGGTAGCGCCTTCGCCGCCTGGAGCTGGCGATATCATCAAAGAAGGCCACCGTGACCCCGACGGATATGATGTGCAAGCGTCGGCACTGGCCGAAGCCAAGGTGCTCGTATGCGGAGTCGCCTCGGCTACCAGCTATGTGCTGATAGTGTACCTAGTAAAGAACCTATGGATCACAGCCATAGTGAGTGCACTATTGGCGCTGGCCGCAATATTTTTCGCCATCTCGGCTTCGAACAAAGGAAGCAGGACCGGACCGCTAGCCATCATAGGTATAAGCGCGGCCACGATCACGCTCGTGTATATAGCTAACCTGATAGTCGCACAGGCGATACTACACTCATACGCCTCTGGCTATAGGTTCTGATCCCGGAGCCGCACCGCCGGCCGGCTTGGCCCATTCCGGCAGTCTATCATCAATAGCGCCGTAATCGTCGAGCACCCCATAGTTATAGTTGATCGTAATTTCTTCATCCTGTTTGATGTCCCGTGCGGCCACGAATTCCAATGTCATCTCTTTCACATGCTTCTTATAAATAGCGTTAGGTTCAGGTGAATGGTTATAGATCGAACCGAAGCCTAAGGCGATCGCGGCATCCGGTTGCTTGTCCCACAATAAATAGTAATTATAAAGCTTGCCTCCGTTAAGCTGCCGCCCTTCGTCCTTGAGGAAAATGACAGGACACAATTCTATGGTCGTGCCCTGCTTGATGTCGGTGGAGGCGAAAACCCCACGACCTGCGTGTTGGATCTTCGACCTGGCCATATAGATAAGTGTAGACGGTCTCATGGTAATCGTTTGGTACCCCGGGTAGGATTCGAACCTACGACCTATGGGTTAGAACTCCATTGCTCTATCCAGCTGAGCTACCGGGGCCTGGTGCGGGATGGGAGAGTCGAACCCCCGTCCTCAGTTTGGAAAACTGATATATTGACCGCTATACGAATCCCGCTTAAGAACAGAGGTCATTGTACCATAACAGTCGTTTTATAGCTCGTGCAGGACACTTATATTGGCGCCCAGGCTGTTCAGGCGGTTCGCCAGATCCTCATAACCGCGGTTTATCGTATACACGTTGCGAAGAACGGACACGCCTGGCGCGGCCAGCATGCCTATAAGCAGCATTACGGCGGGACGGATGCCGCTTGGGCATACCAGATCGGCGGGTTTCCAACGCGTCGGTCCTGTTATGAAGACGCGGTGAGGGTCCGCCAGCTCCAGACTGACGCCGATCTTCTTCATCTCTGTGTACATGAGTGCCCGATCCTCATATATCCAATCATGTATCAAGGTACGCCCGTGCGCGACCGCGGCTATGGGCACGAAATAGGGAAGGTGATCTATGTTAAGGCCGGGAAAGACATTGGGGTGTATCTTGTCAGCCGGCGCTTTCAGCTCTCCGTTATGCTTGTGGATCTTCAGATCAGCAAGTTCTGTGCGGCCATTATCGGCTTTGTAGCGTTTGCCAAGGATCTCGGCTTTCAGGCCCATCTTCTCCAGTTTCAAAAGCTCCAGCTCCAAGAATTCTATCGGAACGCGGCGTATGGTTATCGATGAGTTAGTGGTGACTGCGGCAGAAATGAAGGTCATGGCCTCCACCGGGTCCTCGGCAGGATAATATGTGATGTTCTTCCGTATCTCTTGCACACCTTGCACGCGAAGCGTGCTGGTACCGACGCCATCTATGCGTACTCCCAAGCGCTGCAGGAAGAAACACAGATCCTGGACCATATAGTTGGCGCTGGCCATCTTGATGACCGTTTCGCCAGGCGTCAGGGCTGCCGCCATGAGTATGTTCTCTGTTGTCGTATCACCGGATTCGTAGAGTACTACAGGGCGCGCCGGTTTTACGGGGGTGGAAGTCACATGGTAATGTCCGGATTTCGTGAACACGCCTACGCCGAACTCCTCCAGCCCGTAAAGGTGAGGCAATACCGTGCGACGCCCCAGCTCGCAGCCGCCGGCGTAAGGTATGTGAAATTCCTTGGAGCGGTGCATCAAAGGCCCTATGAACATTATGACGCTCCGGGTCTTCTTGGCGGCATTACGATCCATGTTGTCCAGGTCAAGTTTCTCGGCCGGCTTGATTTCCAAATCGCTTTCACCGATCCAGCGTACATGCACGCCTATGCTCGTCAGCACTTCTACCAAGCGGTTAACTTCTTCTATGCGCGCTACATTCTTAAGTCTGGTAGTGCCCTTGTTCAACAAACTGGCGCACAACAAGGCCACGGTGGCGTTCTTGCTGGTCTTGAGCGTTATCTCGCCGCTTAGTTCATTGCCGCCTTCAATGCGCAGGTTGATGGCTTTGCCGCCCAGGCTTATGAGCTGTTTGTTAAGCACGTCGCTTATGCGGCCTAAAGTTTCCATACTAAGGTTCTGGCGGCCATGTTCCATGCGGTTCACGGCGGATTGCGAAGTATTCAGCCTTCTGGCGAACTCGGCCTGGGTAAGACCTTTTTCTTGCCGTACCTGAGCAATCAGCTGGCCGATCTTTTCATTAGTAGAGGGCATCGTCGTAGGATGATATCATATGTGACGTTAAGGCTGTAAGCCGCCAGCAGCTTGTGCTTATCCCGGCAAGTTATCATATACTGGTAGTAACAAACGGGGAAGGAATCTTCATAAATGTCGGAAGACGACAGCATAATTGAATTACTGAAATATATGGACCCTGAGCCGGGGCGCGAGGGTCTGAGCAAGACCCCGGAACGTTACAGGAAGTTCATCCGGGAGTTCTTCACCGAGAAACCGTTCAACTTCACGGTATTCAAGAACGAGAGCTACGACGAGATGGTCATACAGACGAACATAGCTTTCTATAGCATGTGTGAACACCACCTGCTGCCTTTCTTCGGCTATGGGGCTATAGCGTACGTACCGGACAAGCACATAGTAGGATTATCGAAACTAGCGCGCACGTTGGAGCATTTCAGCCGTCATCTCCAGACCCAGGAGCGCATAACCACCCAGGTTACGGAATATCTGCAGGATAAGCTTAGTCCCAAAGGCGTAGGCGTGGTGCTTACCGCCCGCCATCTTTGCATGGAGATGCGTGGCATACAGAAACCGGGCACGCAGACCACGACCTCCTGCCTCAAAGGTAGCTTCAAAAGGAACCCTCTGACAAGAAGCGAATTCCTTCAGATAGTCCAGAGTAACCTGATACAATGAAGACATGATCTAGCTAGCGTTTCAACCACTTACCTTTAGAAAACCTTAACGGAGATTTTATGATGATAGACGAAGAGATTGAAGCGCTGATCAAGGCTGAAGTCGCAAGACAGGCCGAAGGCCTAGAGATGATTCCTAGCGAGAACCACACATCGCAAGATGTGCTGACAGCCCTGGGTTCGCGTCTGACCGACAAGTATTCGGAAGGCTATCCGGGCAAACGTTACTACGGCGGGTGCGAGGTGGTCGACAAGGTCGAGAACCTGGCGCGCGACCGAGCCAAGAAACTATTCGGCGTGAGCCATGCCAACGTCCAGCCTTATTCCGGCTCACCGGCCAACATGGCCGTTTACTTCGCGCTGGTGGATCCGGGCGATACCGTCATGGGTATGGCACTGTATTTTGGCGGGCACATGACCCATGGTCTGAAAGCAAACTTTTCCGGTACCCTGTACAACTCGGTCCAATACCAGACAGGAAAGGACGGCTTTCTAGACTATGAGACCATGGCCAAACAGGTAGAGAAAGAGAAGCCTAAACTAATATTCGTCGGCGCGACAGCGTACCCCCGGATATTCGACTGGAAAAAGCTGCGCGAAATCGCAGACCTATCAGGAGCCTGGCTTATTGCGGATACCTCGCATATCACAGGGCTGATCGTGGCAGGGGAACATCCGTCGCCGGTGGGCATAGCGGACGTAGTCACCACCACGACGCATAAGACTTTGCGTGGCCCGCGTGGTGCGCTGATACTTTGCAACGGCGAACCATCCAATCCTCTGAAGAAGGTTCCGCGTACGAAAGATAATCTGCCTACTCTGATCGACCGCGCAATAATACCGGGACT
>CAZSAN010000066.1:0-6946 GCA_964604985.1 uncultured Candidatus Saccharibacteria bacterium
AGTTGAGCTTGTAACTGGACAGCTCCTTGGCGGCCTGCACGGCGACGTTCACGGAAGTAGACTCGTTACCTCCACTACAGCTACCGGTCGTCGCGGTGTCGCTGCCACCGCCGCCGTACTTCTGCAGCGCGTCCTTGGCGAAAGTGTTCCTTTTGTCAAGGAACCATTGGTCCGGAGAGGCGCTGAGCCCTTCGTAGTAGAAGGTCCAGATCTTTTGAGCCTCTTGGTATGACTTGGCGTTCTTCATCTGCCCATTTACGGAAGCATAGTCCGTTTTGAGCTCGTGCTGCATGAAATGGACCTGCCCTTGGAGCGTATCGTAGTTATCACCTTCTGTGTTTTGTAGATCCGTATAACGGGACCCTAACCATTGGGCGATACCGTAGGCGCCCGAACCGCTGCGATTCGATATGGTGGGGTTCATGCTGGACTCGAGCATTAGACTTCCTACGGCTCCAGCTGCCTGTTCGGGTGTGTAGTTCATGTTTCCGGTGAAAAAGTTAAATACCTGTTGTTCGTGGTCATTGCCCGCAAGGGTGATCGTGCCGCCAGAGGGCGTTCCGCAGCATTGATCAGGCCCGGTATTTGAAGCGCTTGCCTGGGACGAGCCGCCGCCTACGCTATCCAGGACCAGGCCTGCCAGCGCTTTGCTGCCGGCGGCTGTCGGATGTACGCCAAGTCCATCCTTCTGACTTATATACCCGTTAGGATCTTTTTCTGATTTGGTCGGCTGGCCAGGGTTACCGTCCGGATCGACCTTGTTGAACCAATGCACTACCTGATAGCCGTCGTTGGAGGCCTGTTTACGGATAGCCTGATTGGTCGGCCCTGTTATGGTGTTGTTGAAGTTGTCTGAGCGGCCCACCGATATGATATCCACCCAGTATATCGAGGCGTTCTGGTTGATGCTCTGGATGGCAGCGACGGTCTTATCGATCTGTTTGGCATCTGCCCCGCCATTGGTTCCCAGTGCCACCACCACGGTATCGGCCTGTTTTATCTGGCTTTGATCATGATTGATCGCTTTCAAACCGGACAGTTTGTTACCTGTGATGCCGGGGGTGTCTATGCCTCTACTCACGGAAGCATCTATATTCAACTTTATACTCTGCTTGGTGAAAGCCTGCTTGTAGGCGCTCTGGGAAGCTTCCGTGATGGAGTCCCCGAGTATATATACATTGCTGACAGTCGAACTGCTATCCGTACCTGCCGGCGCGGCGGTGTTGCAGCAGGTACCGCCCTGGCCGGACGGCGAACTTTCGTTGCTGCCCTGTGCCAACGAGCTGCCGGCGCCGTTGCCGAAGCGATTCATAGCTTTCTTGGCGGCGTTCTCGCGCCGCGAATCATGTGACACCGCAGAAGCCGGGTTCTCGAATATGTTCATGAACGCTATCGCGGCCTGTTCCGGGCTAGACCCCTTGCCGGCCTGGTTCTGATACTGCACGGCTTCGCCGGCATAGTTCTTCATGAAACCGTATACCACATCAAGTTGCGTGGAGATGTAATAGAAGTTCTGGTCAGTGACCTTCACTCCGGAAACGTTCCACTTGATCGGGTCGTTAGTCAGAAGCGAGGCGCCGGGCGTGAACCCGAAAAGTCCATAGCCTTGGTTCTGGGCCGTCAACGTACGTAGTTTGGCGGGGTCTTTGGTGGATCCGGCCGGATCCTCGATATTGGTGGGATCCCACACCCCTTCCACGGCGATGTTGCCCATTATGCCCGCGGCCTGTACGGGGGTCCAGCCTTGGGCGATCAGATAATTCCAGATTTTGGACTGGACGTCGTTCCCTGGTAGCTGATCGTCAGGCACTTCCTTGCCGGGCGTTATCGTGCCGCTTCCGCCTGAAGCGTCCGGAGTGCAGGGTATAGCGCAGTTGAAATAGTTGATGTTCTCTTGGAATAGCTTTTGCTGGCAAGGCTCCAGCGCCGAGACCGAAGAGGCGTACTGCATGGTTATGTACACGAACAGCACTACAAACAGGAAAGGAGTGAAAAGTAGTTTGCGGATTGGCTGTCTGCGGAAAGATGTCAGAGCCCCCATCAGTTGCCCACCTTGCCGTTAAAATACGGATCCATCCAACCCACGTAGGTCATGCCCCACTTTGATTCGATCAGACCGGCTGGCGCCACATAGACGCCTCCTCCGCCCAGTATGTCCGTGGAAAACACCAGATTATCGCCGACGTATACGGCGACATGGCCGTGGTCATCGCCCGACGCCGAGTATATCAAGAGCGCCCCGATAGGCGGATTACGGCTGCCTGGATGGGCATGGCCGGCAGCGACTGCCGTGTGCCACGCGGAGTTACTCGAGTTGTACGGGTCCGGGTATACGCCTCGATGATTGAGCCAGATCCACTCGGCGGCGCTCTCACAGAGGTAAGAACAGTCGCCGCCCCCGAAATTGGCACAGAACTTTTTGACTTCTGCGGTGAACGGCGGCCCCGCCGTTGTCTGGCCGATTTTCTTGGCGCGGGCCAGCATAGCATCTACGCCCGGATAAGGCGGATGCTGCGTGTCGGTGGTGAACGGACCGCTGCCGCCGTTGCTAGGCAGGCCGGTCGTGCCCGTGTCTCCGGTCGAGGAGCCACTGCCGTCAGTGCTGTTGTCAAAGCCCAGGTCCTGGCAGGATTGATCATCCAGATTCTCGTAGCAGGCATAACCTTCCATGGTCGCGGTATCCAGCAGCCAGAAGCGCACTCTCAGCCACTCGAGACTGCTGCTTTCACAGTCGCTCGTAGGATAATCCTGGCTCTGGAAGTTCACCGACTCGGTCAGACTGTCTGTCTTCCATTGGCCGCCATCGTTGGTTATGTTGACGCCGAAACATTTCTTGGCTAGGTCCGTGTATTTGCTGGCCTTGTCGGAGTTTTCAAATATGCCGTGTATGGCATGGGGCTTGGCATCAGGACAGCCCACCACCTGGCAGGCATTCCTGAACGGATCATCAAAGCGCGTGTCCGCCAGCTCGCTGGCAGTGAACCCCACCTTTTTCAGTCCGTGATAATTGTAGGTCGTAGGCGTTGCGTGCGCGGTACCGGAAATCAGCGTGGCCGGCATCTTCATTGCGGTCGCGAACATATTGCCGATCCCGCTGAAGACGCTCGCCACGTTATCGGGCAGGGTAAGATCCTGGTTATCTATAAGATGTGAGGCCAGGGTACGGCTGTCCCGAGTGTTGAACATCTTATAGGCGAAGCTCTTTGAGGCGAATTCTTTCTGATCGATGGAATCATTGGTTTGTTTGAGCGTCAGCTCCTGGGCGGCGCTGAGCGGTACGCCCCCGAACGCCGCGAATTGATCATTGGCGCCCAGCCGCGCGCCGTAGTTCACGATGTTGCCGAACTCGGCTCCGGCGGCCACGGGGTTAAGTGGCGCTCCGGATAGCCAGTCGGCTGCGATGGGGATCACCTGTTTTAGTATCTCGCCGGTGACCACATAGCTGACAGGCCCCGTCACTATGCTGAAGGCCTGCCCCAGCGCGCTTTGCAGCAGGCCGCACACCGGAGCCAGGCCAGGTATGGATTCGACGAAAGCCAGCGGACTTTGCTGCGTGAAGACTTGGTCGCTCTTAGGCAGATCGGGTCCGTTCAACGGCTCGCCGTTCTCGGCCTGTATACTCCTGGCCTGGTTCCACGTCGAGACAGTCTGACCTTTGCTGTTTACCTGGTCTAACCAATCCGATTTATAGATTCCCATGGAGGTGGTATCTATGTCCTGGCCGCTTTCGCCTTGGCTGCCCACGCTTATGGCCTTGCCGGCCTTGCGACTCATAGGAAGTAACACTTTTGCTTGTTTCTCTTGAGGAAAGCTGTCGTTCAGATTACGAGCTATACACAACAGCCCGACGCCAAAGCCTGCCGCACCGGCGCCGATGGTTTTGGCATTCAGGTAGTCGCTGAACTTGGCCCTGGACGCCTGGTCGGTATTGTCGACCTGCCCGGCCTGGGTCTGTATATCCTGCGCAGCCTGCGCTGCGGCGTCACCTTGGGGGTTGGGCTTCGGGTTGCCGTTGGAGTCCTTTACGTCCTCGGCCTTGGGTTTGCCGCCAGGCTTGGAGGTGTCGCCCGTGGATTCGTATTTGGCCTCCTGCTGATTGAATTGCTTCTTGAGCTTCTCCTTCAACTTATCCCATGTAGCTTTCCCTCCTTCCAGCGCTTTGGCCTGGATGGCGCCATCCAGCGCTCTTATGGGGTGGAAGTCCCACCCTGCCCGCGCTTTTAATACTCGCGAACCGACATGGCTCGGAACCTTGTCATAGCCCGCCTGCGTGAGTAACGTGCGGCTGAACGATGTCTGCGCCCGGTAACGTTTTACCGAGTTCCACCCCCCGGGGTCAGGATTGAATTTAATACTCTGCTTGCCGTTCGTGCTGACCGAGATCTCTATGGTCGATGGGTCTATTCCATACTGTTTCACCAAGCTGTCTCTTATCTCAGCGGAATTCATACCTTTCCACTGGGGATTATCCCTGATAACCGAATATCCTTCGAATCTCGCGGAAGACGAATTATATTCTGATTTTAGCCCTGTTGCGGCGTTGATCTTGGACTCCAGGTGGTCGGCGGCTATGTTGCCGACTATGCCCAGGCGCGTCCTTTCGGGTTTAGAAGGATCGTGTATGTAGCGGATTATGGACTGAAGGCGGTTATCCTGTGCGTCTTCTAAGCTGGAGAAGTGGAACTTCTCTAAAAGCTGTGCCAGGTGTATGAACTCCAACGGCCCCTGGGCTACGCTGGAGAATAGCATTATGCCGAATATGCTCAGGCCGGCGATTCCGCCCCCGAAGAGTCCGCGCTTCCAGTAACGCTTGAACATCTTGCGTCGCCAGCCTTGCTGCGGCGAGCCGTCATCGGTGTAGAGGCTACCCGCGTATTGTTCGTCATCGTCAAGCTCTGACGGGCTGCGGCTCCTGGCCGCCGCATCAGTCGAGCCAGCGTCCGCTGCGCCTTCTTGGCCGTGGTGCTCAGCACGCCGCCGGCTCCTGTCCGTACTGCCGCCTTCTCCGTGCTGGCCGCCGCGGCTGCGGCGCCTGCCCGCACTGTTGGAATCGGCTCCATCATGGTCGCCGCGCCTGCGAGGACGACCTATGCCTTCCCGGCGGCGCAGCCTTTCGCTGGACGACTCCATCCGGTCTCCCTCGGGTATGTTTGATCCCATCTGCGGCATGTTGGTTTTTACCTAAACTTTTATGATTTAATTATACGCTATTAAGCGTATGCGTGTTAATTCAGGGCGCCTGGCCGTTACCGGGACCGGGACCGGTGTTGGCCATAGGTCCAGGGCTTGCGGACGGTATATTCCCGGCAGGACCGGCCTCATCATCGCCTGAACCACTATCTTCTCCAAGATCGACTGGACTTCCAAGCTCGATAACGCCTTCAGCCTTTTCCTCCGGTGTTATATCAAGCTCCTGGCCTTCTTCCATGCGGTTCTGTTCAGCTTCGTCCTGCGCCAGACGTTTCACCTGGTCCGGGCTAGTGGTTATAAGGCTGGTCTCCGTCGGACTGGCTACCACCTGTATGTGCACATGGTTCTGGCCGGCGAAGAACAGGCCCTGGCCGACCGGGAACTGGCTGAGTCTCTTCCTCTCCTCGTCGGTCAGTTTGAAGACGTCCGTCAATATGTCTACAGCCGTTGGCGACTGCTTGAGAAGGAACTGCATGGAGGCGTTGGCGACTATAGCCCGGCCCATGCGCGACCCCATGAAATCTTCCACGTCCTGGGAGATGGTAGTGATGCCAAGGTTATACTTGCGGGCGCGCTTGGCAAGACTGAACAGGAAGTTGGCCGAATCCTCATATTTCATTAGCTGCCAGGCCTCGTCCACCACCAGGATGCGCCGTTTCTGGTCGGTCTTGGTCTTGTTCCATATATAGTTCAGCACTATGTACATGGCCACGGGCCGCAGCTCGTCCTCCAGATCGCGCAGGTTGAACACGACCAACGGGTTGTTGATGTCTATGTTGCTTTGCTGGCTGAATATGCCGGCGAAAGTCCCGGTGGTATATTTGCGAAGCCGCTGGGCGAGCTGCGGCCCGGTACCGCCCATGTGGAGCAAGGTGTCATACAGGTCCACTATGGCCGGCGGCTGGCTCTGGTGCGTCAGCGGGTCGTTGGTTATGCCGGCGCGTGCGTAAGTCTCTATCAGGGCCGCGTCCAGATCGGCCTCTTCGCTGGGAGCCAGCGTCGGCATGGCTCCGGCATCGCCGCCCATAACCTCTACCTGGGCGCCACCCATCATCAGCCTGAGCAAGCCGTGCAGCGTTATCAGGTTGGACCTCAGAGCGTTATCGGCCTCGTCGCTATCTACCACCTTGGGCAGGTCGAACGGATTGATCCGTGTATTTGAATTCAGGCTTAGACGTACATATGCGCCGCCGACCGCTTCGCACATGCGCTCGTACTCGTTCTCGGGGTCTATGATGAATATCTCCGTGCCGAACATCATGCTGCGCAAGGCTTCAAGCTTGACCAGGAAGCTCTTGCCCGCGCCCGACTTGGCGAACACCACGGAATTACCGTTTTCCAGGGTGAAACGGTCGAATATGACCAGCCCTGAGTTATGCATGTTCACGCCGTACAGTATGCCGCTGTCCTGGCTGAGGTCGGCGCTGGTGAACGGAAAGCTGGTGGATAGCGCGCCCGTGCTCATGTTGCGGCGTATCTGTAGCTGGTCGATCATCTGCGGAACCGTACTGTTCAAACCTTGTTCCTGCTGCGATGTGGCCGGTTTGCTATAGACGAGCTGCTGTCCGAGCATGGATTCGACCTTGTGCGCTATGAACTCCAGCTCCTCTAGGCTGGTAGCATAAAGCGTGAAGTAGAAGCCGAAGCGGAAGAAACGTTCCTCTCCGACCTGCAATTTGTCGCGCATCTCCTCGGCATCGACGATAGCCGCCTGTTTGGCGGGGTCGCGTACCCGGCCTTTTTCGGCCTCTATCTG
>CAZSAN010000067.1:0-3420 GCA_964604985.1 uncultured Candidatus Saccharibacteria bacterium
AAAGGGCGACATCATCATAGATGGCGGTAATTCGCTATTCACGGATACTGCGCGCAGGGTCAAGGAAGCGGAGGGGCGCGGCCTGCTTTATATAGGCGCTGGTGTCTCGGGCGGCGAAGAAGGCGCCAGACTGGGCCCGTCGATAATGCCTGGCGGCTCACCGGGAGCATGGCCTCATGTGAAAGACATATTCCAGGCCATAGCTGCTAAGGCTCCGGATGGTTCCCCATGCTGCGATTGGGTAGGCGAAGGCGGTGCCGGCCACTACGTGAAGATGGTCCATAATGGCATCGAATACGGCGACATGCAGCTTATCGGCGAGGCTTATCAGCTGATGAGGCTCTGCCTAGGTATGTCGGCTGAGGATATGTCAGGCGTCTTTTCGGAGTGGAACAAGGGCGAACTCGACAGCTTCCTTATCCAGATCACCTCGGAGATACTGGCTTATAAGGATGATGACGGTGAGCCCCTGGTAGATAAGATATTGGACACTGCTGGCCAGAAAGGCACAGGCAAGTGGACGGTGATGAATTCAGCGGAGCTGGGCCAGCCGGTGACATTGATAAGCGAGGCCCTGTTCGCCAGGTGCCTGTCTGCGCTTAAGGATGAGCGTGTTGCCGCCAGCGAAGTCCTGAGCGGACCAGATGTAGCCTACGGCGGCGATAAGCCTTTGTTCACGGAGCGGCTCGGCAAGGCACTTTACGCATCCAAGATCATAAGCTATGCCCAGGGCTACATGTTGATGAAGGCGGCAGCGGCTGAATACGGTTGGAGCCTTAATTATGGAGGCATAGCTCAGATGTGGAGCGGCGGCTGCATAATACGCAGCCGCTTCCTGGTAGATATACGACAGGCATACGCAGATGACCCTGAACTTAGCAATCTGCTGGTGGCTCCATTCTTCGCAAAGGCGGTCGTCGACGCCCAGGAAGCCTGGAGGGACGTGGTAGCGGTAGCAGTGAAAGCCGGTGTGGCCGTTCCGGCCCTTTCCAGCGCACTGGCTTTCTATGATGGTTACAGATCCGGGCGGCTGCCCGCCAATCTGTTACAGGCGCAACGCGATTACTTCGGCGCCCACACTTACGAACGCATAGATAAGCCCCGCGGCGAATTCTTCCACACCAACTGGACGGGCCGCGGCGGTACCACCAGCTCCAGCACGTACAACGCTTAAGGGGGCCTAGCCGAGGCTCTTGCGCAGGACGGCCATGCTGGTTATCAGGTCCGTGGCATCAGTCGCGGCAGGGTTGGCCAGGAGTTGAGCGCTCAGCTCGTGATGGCTGCGTTCCTCCTTAGTCTGCGGGCCAAGCTTGATCCCTAGTATCGATTCAATAAGCTGCACATCTTCAGCCACTTCCTGCCAGGCGCGACTTTCCTTGGCCAAATCGGCTAAGTTTGTTCTGTTCAAGTAACGCCCGGCAGCTTCGTAATCGGCAGCGATGTTCGGGTAGACGCGCTTAAGGGCCTCCATCTCTGTAGTATCGAGGGACTTGAGCGTACGTCCGGCACCGATAAACTCCGGCGGTACGCCTATTGAATAGAAGCCTGCGGTGAAGGTTATGGCCCGCGGCAGCTCCTGGCCGCCCATGTGCCGCGAATACGCCAGCAATCCTATGTGTTGCCGACGGTCCCGGCGCTTAGGTATGCTCTTGAAAACGGGCTGCATGCCTTCGGCCAAGCCGTCCAGGGTTCCCTTGTAGAGTTTTGCGGAGCGCTCTGCTATGCCTATGAGCGTCTTTTGATCGGCAGCGCTTATGGTGAGCGGCTTGGTCTTCGCTAGACCGGACTCAAGCTTAGCGATGCCAGCCTTGACCTCTGATTTAGGGTGATCGTACCGGAACGATGACTGCACGGTCACCGTGCGTATACCGGGCATTTCCTGCAGAAAACGGTCTATGGACTTAGCCGAGGGCTTCAAGCCGCCGCGGAAGTGAAGGCTGCCCGGGCCTGCTATGGGGAATACTGGTATGCCTGATTCCTTGGAAAACTCGTACAAGCGCGCCAGGGCCACCTTGTTGCCGATCGCGCCCGCGAGCAGTCCAGACGACAGGGCCGAGTCGGAACATGCCAGGAAAGGCCGTATGTAGGCCGGCTCGAACCCGTAGTGTTCCTTGTGCAGCGCCACGTACTTCTTCAGCAAGGCTGCAGCGCCCAGCTGGCTGTCCACGCTTTCTACCAGCGGTATAAGCTCGAGGTAATCGTCATCGTCAGGCTCGCGCTTGGTGAAGTCCGAGTTCTTGAACTGGGCCAGCTTCTGGAATAGCTTATGGATCCTTATGAGCTGTTCCGGCCGTTCGGTCATAGGCAGGATGACCTCGAACAGCGGCCTTTGGGCGAACTTAAGGTCGCGCGATTCATCTTCTCCGCTCAGTATCGACGTCATGGCCTGCATTAGGTTGTAACCCTTTTCTTCCCAGATGTTAGGGATGCGGAATGTCAGGAATTTGTCTCGGCCCAGCTGGTGCTTGGAAAAATAATCGTAGTGCTGGGTGAATAGGCGGTCGATGACCGCGGCATCGGCGTGTTTGCCCTCCCAGTCCCACATATATTCGCTGGTACCCAGATCATCGAAGCAGGTGACGGCTTCGGACATTTCCTGGTAAGCGCCTATGAATGGATTGCCATCCTTGCTCCAGTAAGGTGCAAAGGCGTTGTCCGGATGCTGCGTAGCCATGGTGCCGGGGATCTTTCTCATGCGGCCTCCTTTTCAGCGAACTCTTTTATAAGATCCAACGCTTTCCGAAGCGTCTGCTCGTCAGTCACGAAAGACAGTCTGGCGAAGCCGGGAGTGCCGAATGCTTCGCCCGGCACTATGGCTACGCCCGTCTTATTTAGTAATTCCTCGCACCATGACAGGCTATCGTCGGTGATCGCCCTCAGGTCCAGGTAATAATAGAAGGCGCCGCCAGGCAGCCTGTAGCTTATGTTCTTAGCGTCTTTCAGCACCTCGTCCACTATCTTGCGTTGGCCAGCAAGAGTTTCCAGTATGTCGGGCGGAGGCATGTTGTCATGTTCCATGATCTTGAGGGCGGCATGCTGGCTCGTCACGGAGGCATTCCCAGTTATGTGCCCTAGCAGGCTGGACATGGCCTTCGCTATAGGCTCGTCGGCTATGGCATAGCCTATCCTCCAGCCGGTCAATGCCTGGCTCTTGGAGAAGCCGTTGACTATGATTATGCGCTCAAAGTTTAACTTGGGAACGGGCACGAAACGATCGTCGTATACCAGCTTGCAGTACATATCGTCCGAAATCACGGTAACATCAGAGCCTTTGAGGCCCGCTGCCAGTTCGCCCACGGAGGACTTGGAGAAGATGGCACCGGTCGGGTTGTTAGGCGAGTTCAGTATCACCGCTTTCGTGCGCGGCGTTACTTTGTCGAGCACGGCACTTGCGTCTAAGTCAAAATCCTCAGTAAGAGG
>CAZSAN010000068.1:0-4063 GCA_964604985.1 uncultured Candidatus Saccharibacteria bacterium
CGTGAGCATAGCCAGGGAGTACAAACTCTTCCTGATAGCCGACGAGATATACTCCAACCTGGCCTATACCAAAGGCGAGTTCGTACCGTTGGCACAGTTAGCTGACGGCGTGCCTACCATCGTCATGCGCGGCCTCTCCAAGGAGATCCCATGGCCTGGCAGCCGCTGCGGCTGGGCCGAATTCTATAATGTCGAGACCGACGAGAATTTCGCGGATTACATACGCTCGATAGAAGAAGCCAAGATGGCCGAGGTGTGCTCGACCACGTTGCCGCAGACGGTTTTCCCCGCGATATTCGGCGATCCAAGGTACCGCGACCACCTATACAGCCGCCGCGCCATATACAAGGCCAGGGCCGAGAAGGCCACTCGCATACTGAGTGGCAGCTCCCATTTGGAGGTCGTACAGCCAAAGGGCGCCTTTTATCTTCCAGTGACATTCACTCAGGACTTCATGAAGAAGGCTGTCGGCAAGCCGGCGGCCAACCCCCAAGCGCAGCAGCTTCTAGACCATGCATTGATCGAGATACCCCAAGAGAGCTTCGACAAGCGTTTCTGCCACCACCTTCTTGCTACGACGGGCATATGCACGGTGCCGCTCACCACGGGTTTCAATAGTGACATACAGGGATTCCGCATGACGCTTCTGGAGTCAGATGACGCAGTATTCACCAAGACCCTGGAAGCCATCAAAGATTTCTGCGACTAATATCACAACCCGATCCGTAGCCCTGAGCCGGGCTATTTTGCTATAATCCAGGTAATGCAGAGTCGCGTTGCAATTCTCGATGCCGGCGGACAGTATGTCGACCTGGTACGCAAAGCGGCCATACGCCAGGGCTTTCCTGCCGACGTGTTGCCTTTGGATACTGCACGCGATCAGATAGAAGGCAAGTACGGGGCCATCATTATTTCCGGAAGTCCAGCCTCTTCGCACGAGGAAGCCGCGCCTCAGCCCGATCGCGAGATATGGCAGAGCCCGCTGCCTTTGCTCGGCATATGCTACGGCATGCAAGCCATGGTCACCGCCCACGGCGGCCAGGTAGCCAAGAATGCCATACGCGAGGATGGACGCGTCACGACCCACGTCGATACTTCACATCCACTCTTCAAAGGCATAAAGAAAGATTTCACGGGACTGTTCACGCATGGCGATTTCGTGACCAAGGTTCCGCTAGACTTCCAGACCCTGGGCTCACATTCATTGAGCGACGGCTCGATCGCTTATTCATCCATAGCCCAGGGCAATAAGATAGGCGTGCAATTCCACCCCGAAGTCTTCGACGATACACCCGAGGGCTACCAGCTGTTCAGAAACTTCCTGGAAGATATAGCCGGCCTAAAGCCCGACGAAGCATTTCTGCAAACCCAGATGAAGGACCTGATCAAGGAAAAGCAGGCCAGGATTAAGGCGCAGGCGGGAGACCGCCATGTCATCGCGTTCGTGAGCGGCGGCGTGGACTCGAGCGTGGCAGCGACACTGGCCGCCGCGGTAATACCCGCCGGACGATTACATGCCTTCTATATCGATAGCGGCTTCATGCGCGACGAGGACGACATGGTCATAAAGGCTCTCAAGGATGCCGGCCTGCCGGTACGCAAGATAGATGCTGTCCATGATTTTGAACGGGCCACGCTGGAAATAGACGGTCAGCAGTCAGGTCCGTTAGTGGACGTGACGGACCCTGAGGAAAAGCGCAAGCTGATTGGCAAGACCTTCATAGATATTCAGAACCGCCTGGTCGCGGAACTTAACCTGAACGAAGCGCTGCTTTTGCAAGGTACCAACGCCGCAGACCGCATAGAAAGCGGCCACAGTACGGGCGACAGCCATACCATGACGATCAAGACGCACCACAACCAGGTCCGGGAGGTGCAAGAACTTAAGGCCTCGGGCATGTTGATCGAGCCCATAGACGACCTTTTCAAAGATGAGGTCCGTGAACTTGGCCGCCAGCTGGGCCTGCCCGAAGAGCTGGTGGAGCGCCAGCCGTTCCCCGGCCCCGGTCTGGCCATACGCATAATATGCTCAGCTGACTCCAAAGATCTGGTAGAACCCCACAAGGACCAGCAGGA
The DNA here is from genome assembly GCA_964604985.1 of uncultured Candidatus Saccharibacteria bacterium. Lineage (GTDB taxonomy): Bacteria > Patescibacteriota > Saccharimonadia > Saccharimonadales > UBA4665 > CAZSAN01. Next base: position 2,077 of record CAZSAN010000068.1, read on the forward strand.
AGTGCAGAGTTTCCTAGACGATCAGGCGGTGAAGGCCAAGGGCCATCTCTTGCCGATACGAAGCGTGGGCGTAGGAGGCGATGAGCGCTCGCACCTGTCCGTGATAGCCTTGCAGAATTCAGGACTGAAGGCCGAGGATCTGGCCAGGCTGGCCCATGATCTTCCGGCGCATTTCCGCGGTACCATTAACCGCGTAGTCTATGCGCTCACCCCGGGTAATCTCGACAAACATACTATCAACAAGACGCTACTGACGGCCGATGTACGCAAGCAGCTCCGCCAGGCTGACCGCATAGTGTTCGAGGCTATGCGCTCAGCTGACCTGCTCGACAGCATCAAGCAGTTCCCGGTAGTGATGTTGCCGCTATCGTTCGGTCAGCCTGGCGGGCGCTCCATAGTCCTACGCCCCGTTATTACCAGCACGTTCATGACCGTACAGGCCATGCTTCCCGGGCGTGACCTGCCGGACGGGTTCCTGGAAGCCATCGCCGATCGCATCCTGAAAGAAGTGCCCGGCATCACCCAGGTATTCCTGGATGCCACCAACAAGCCTCCCGCCACCACTGAGTGGGAGTAAGCCTAATCGCTCAAGCTTGCACATGGTCCGGCATTATTGTAATGTGCAATATTATCTGAATTAATTCCGTGCAGTAAGTGTCATAACCATGCCCGCATTACCCGAACCAGGACCTCCTTTCTTTAGGCAAGGCAATGTCATGTATGACGGCGCCTCATCCATTGACGACGTCGACCTTCGTATCCTCGCGGCCATAGCGGGCGAAGAACGGCTGCTGGGTGGTTTACTCGGTCACAACCACGAGTTCCTGATGGACACCGGTATGGCCGCCAAAGCCGTCGATCTAAGTAGGGCCGTCGTAGCATATGACGGCTCCCACGGTGAAGAATTTGATGACTATGACGCAGAAGAGGCTTATCTGGGCGACGACGATCACTCCCAGGCGGAATTGGACAGGCACTCCATACCGGTCGATGATATTACCCGGTTCAGCTTAGCCGAAAATCTTGGAATGGAAGAGCCCTGCGATCCGACGCTGCAGGAAGGCACGTTGTTCGTCGTCATATATAGCGATGCCGAACCCCCGTATGACGTAAGATTTCATGAAATCGGCCGCAGAACGTATCAGCCCGGTCACCAAAGGGACATAGTAGAGCCCATAGCTCACGGTGTCCCGGAAGAATTCGCCTACACGCAGCTAGAGGTCGCATCCGCGTGGTCGTTGCTGGACCAGATCAAGCGCGAATGGCTAGCGGGTAATCTTCGACACCTGGGCACGAGCGGCTATTACGACACACTGGAAGTGAACGTACCGTTTGAACGGCTGCAATTCGACGAGTAACTCATAACAGATACAATCTGCTACAATAATAATCTGTTATGAAGCGTTATAACCCCAAGCAGATCGAACCCAAGTGGCAGAAGAAGTGGGAGGCCGATAAGATATATCAGGCCACGGAGGACGACGCCAAGCCTAAGAAGTACGTCCTGGAGTATTTCCCGTATCCTAGCGGCGCGGCTATGCATGTGGGACACGTACGCAACTACACCATCGGCGACGCCATAGCCCGGTATAATCGGATGAACGGCTACAATGTGCTGCATCCAATGGGCTGGGACGCCTTCGGCCTGCCGGCGGAAAACTATGCCATCAAGAACAAGGTCAGTCCGCGCAAGGCCATAGACGAGAACACCGCGCGCTTCAAGAAGCAGCTTATGCAGATGGGTTTCAGCTATGATTGGTCGCGCGAGATCGACAGCACCGACCCCAAGTACTACAAGTGGACGCAGTGGTTCTTCCTGCTGCTGTTAAAGCGCGGCCTGGCATACCAACAGGAAGCCCTGGTGAACTGGGACCCCGTGGACAAGACCGTCCTAGCCAATGAACAGATCATAGATGGCCGGGCAGAGCGCAGCGGCGCGGTAGTCGAAAAGAAATCGCTGAAGCAGTGGTTCTTCAAGATCACGGAT
>CAZSAN010000069.1:0-3957 GCA_964604985.1 uncultured Candidatus Saccharibacteria bacterium
ATCTGCTTCTGATCCTCGTCCAATATGGCGAACACCAGTGCCTCCACGGCTTCCTCGTCCAAAGGATCGGCGCCGGTCACGGGTATAAGCGAGCCGTCCACCCTGAGCATGGGCGGCAACCCAACCTGCAGATGCAGATCCGAAGCCTTCTTCTTCACTACTTCGTCCAGTAAAACCTCTATCCTAGGCTGCGACTGAGCCATACCCACCTCCTCTGTCATGATCGCCGATTAAAACCTGGTCCATATCGTGCCGCGTCATGCGTTATCCTCCGCGGCTACGCGGTTGACTTCCGACAACGTCGTGAAACCGTTCAGCGCCTTCAGGTAGCCGTCCTGGCGCATGTTGATCATGCCCTCCTTGGCGGCCGCCCTTTCTATTTCGCTGCTGGTCGATCTTTTCATTATCAATGCCTGGATAGCCTCTGTTACTTCGAATACTTCGTAGAGCCCCATGCGGCCCCGATAGCCTCCCGGCGTCTCCGGACTATCCGTGCCCTGGGTTAAAGTATAAGCGGTTTGGTTCCTCAAGGGCAAGCTTTTATAACCCAGGTCGGCCGCGAAAGCTGCCACCTGCTCTGCCGTCTCAGGCAGCAGACCGCCCAAGGTCTGCTGTATTGCCTTGGTCTCAGCCAGCGAGGACTGATAGGGTTTCATCCCTGCTTCCGCAACCCGCCGCACCAGGCGCTGTCCTATGACGGTGTGGACCGTGCTGGCTATCAGGAAGGGCTCTATACCCATATCCAGCAGGCGCGGCAATATGCCAGCCGCGCTGTTGGTGTGCAGCGTGCTGAACACCAGGTGGCCGGTCAGGGCGGCCTGCACCGCCAGCTGGGCCGTCTCTTTGTCGCGGATCTCACCGACCATAACGACGTCCGGGTCCTGGCGCAGTATGCTGCGGAGCCCTGAGGCGAACGTCAGGCCGACATCCGGATTGACCTGGATCTGGTTTATACCCTCTATCTTGTATTCGACCGGGTCTTCCAGGGTGACGATATTGATGGCATCCTTCTTGATTTCCTGGATCAGAGCGTACATGGAGGTCGACTTGCCCGAGCCGGTCGGTCCCGAAGTCAATATCATGCCGTTGGGCCTTTCCAGGCCCTTCCTGATGAGCCTGAGGGACCGACCGGCATAGCCCATGTCTTCGAGCTTCAACGAGGTACCGGTCTTGTCCAACAAACGTATGACGACCTGCTCACCCCATACCGTAGGCGATATGGCTATGCGTAGGTCGATCTGCTTATCATCCGCAGCTATGGCGAAACCGCCGTCCTGAGGTATCCTGTGCTCGTCTATCTTCAGGTTGGAGAGAATCTTGATCCGGGATATGAGCGCAGGCTCCGTGTTCTTGGGCAGCCTCATGATCTCTCTGAGCACACCGTCTATGCGGCACCGCACCTTGACCTCGTGCTCCAGCGGTTCGATATGGACATCGCTGGCACGATTATGCGCGGCGAATTCCAATATGGCCGACAGCGCTTTGCTTATCGGGGAGTCTTCTACGATGGTCTTTATGTTGCTGCCCTTCTTGGCAGGACCCTTGGCGCCGTCGCCGGACGTGCCGGCCTGGGCTTCGCCTTCCGCAGCCTCGGCACCCTCTGCGTCTTCAGTAAGAGCATCCTTGATCTGGGTGTCCAATCGGGCATCATACTGCTTCAGGACCTGTCTTATGCCCGCCTCGGACGCTACGTATACCTTGAGCGGCCGGCCTATGCGCTTACTAAGGTAATCGACAGCCTGGACGTTGTCGGCATCCAGCATGGCCACGACCAGCCGATGCTGCATCTCGCCCAGCGGCACCGCCATGTAGCGTTCGGCTATGTCCTTGGGTAGCAGCTGCAGGATCTGCGGATCGATACGGGCGCTCGTAAGATTGACATAAGGAACCTTAGTAACCGTCGCGGTGGCCTTGGTCAGCTGCTCATCGGTTATGACGTTATTCTTGACCAGGTAGCCGAATAGCGGTTCGCCCTTATCTTTGGCTGCCTTCCGGGCGTCAGCCAGCTTGGCGGCATCTATCATGCCGCCCGACAGCAGGGCTTGCTCTACCTGCTCTACGGCGTTGGCTGACAATACGCTCACGCCTCAAGCCTCCTTATCGTGAATGGCCGCTGAACGGGTCCGGGTTGCTGCCTTGGCCGATGTTAATCTGCTGCGTGGGATCGAAAGCTTTCTTGTTGAAGTAGGCCGGATCAGGTTGCGATAAGTCGGCGCTTATAGGCTGTACCACCTCCACCTGTTGCTGGCGGTTCTTGGGCGAAGAGAATATGGCTTTCGAGATGAACAGCGATATGATGACGCTGAACACGACTATGACCGCGATCAGGGCGATGTCCTTCTGCTTCATTTGATCACTTCCTTGGTTATGCTTACGCTCTTGACGGGCTGGTAGAAGGTATGCGCGTTGATCGTCATGGTCATATCATTGGCCGCACCGCTTATGTCCAAGGTGTCTATCTGTATGGGTCGTATTGACTGCTGCATCTTGGTGAGAAGTTTTCTGACGGAACCATAGTTAGCATTGCTTACGGTGAAGCTGAAGTCCATCTGGACGGGTTCAGGGTTCGGACTGGACGTGTTGCTCTGCTGGCTCAATTGGTCGTCGGTGCCGTTGATGCTGGTAACCTTCAGCCCGTTATCCACCAATATCTTCTCGATGCTGGCAGTCAACGCCGGGAAATCATAGCTAGGCGGCAAAGCGTCCAGGATGATCTTGGAGTTAGGTCCATCGTTATCTCCGCTGCCATCCCTGGAGCCGCCTATGACATTGATCTTTTCGGAATCAAAGGTATCGTACGAGTCCGCTAGCTGGCCGTAAGTGCTGATGTTGTCCTGAAGCTGCTTGTGGGCCTTTTCCTTGGCCGATGTGACCCTGGCCTGGTATCGCGTCTGACTGAAGACGGCCTGGGCCGCCACGAGGCTGAATACAGTCAGGAACGCAGCCACGCCCACTATGGCTACCATCTGCGCGTTAGCCTTGCTGATAGCCAGCCGCTTGGTCGATATCTGTGGCTTACCGCTCATCACTGGCCTCCTTTGCTGCTACTAGGCACCGCCTGGAACAGGTCGCCGGATTGTCCCTGCAGCAGCTTGCGTGTATTGGTGCTAGGCACCGACAGTTTGACGGTCTGGGTGATGTCGAATATGTTCGGGTCATAGGATAGGTCTATGGTGTAGTTGGCGGCCTGACCTGCGTTCTGTGAACCCGTGTTCAGGCTGAAGTTGCTCAGGACCACGTTGCTGAAAGCTGGCTGTGCAGTACTGTTAGTACTGGTCGTGTACGAGGTGTTCTTCAGGGTATCCACGTACTGGTTGACGAACGCCAGGCTAGCCGAGGTACCTGTGAGGGTAGCGGTATGCTGGTTGAAATCTATGTTGAAATCATTGATGTTGACCGTTACCGGCGTGACCTGATTCAAGTAATCGAATAATTTCGAGGCGGCAGGTTCACCGGCGTGCAGCGAGGTCAGACTGGCCAGCTGGTTCTGGACGGTCAATATCTTCTTGATCTGCGGCTCGCTCTGGAGCTTGGAGCTTTCAGAATTGATATCTTTGCTCAGGTCGCTCAGGTGCTTCTTCTGCAGGCCATCAATGCCTAGCAGAAGCAGTAGCAACCCCACGGATATCAGCGTTATTAACACTGATACGGTTATGAAAAGACGGCGCTGACGCTGGGCATTGATGTACTGAAGCTTGACGTCGGGGAGTAGGTTCAGCTGGATCATGGGTTACGCTCCGCTAATCCGACCGCGACGCCGAACTGGTTAGATATGGCCAGGAGTTCGTTCTGCCTGTCCTGGCTATAGGATACGTTGCGCCAGGCATTGCCTATCTCCACGTTGATACCGAACTTATTGGCAAGATACAGCGGAAATTCCGGTATCACGGACGCCCCGCCCGTGACTATGATGCGCTCTATCTTGTTAGCCGTATACCGGGTCTGGAAGAACTTGAT
>CAZSAN010000070.1:0-4048 GCA_964604985.1 uncultured Candidatus Saccharibacteria bacterium
ACCTTGTTGCCAAGGGCGGCACCGGTGACATCAAGGGCATCCAAAACGCTGACCCCAGCCCCCATAAGCGAGGCGAAAGTCCTTGAAAACCGGGCTATGGCGATCTTCTGCACTATGGTACCGACGATCGGCATGCGGAGCAGCAAGGCATGGAACCGATATTTGCCGACATCGGTCCTTATGTATCGCAATCCGAAAAAGGCGGCAATAAGGAATACCAGCAGTATGAAGAATAAGTTGGGTAGATGATAAAGAGCCTTGAATGGCGCGGCCAGGGGGCTGTCGGAGCCGCTCATAGCGTGCAACACGCTTCCAAGCAGGGGTATGTGGCTGATCACACTATTGTCCTTGCAGAAGTTACTGATATTCAGCAGTACCTGGGTATATATAGGCAGTTTGGCGCCAGGGCCGCCCAGCGATGTCAGTATATTACCCAGCTTGGGCACGATGAACAGCATTATGCCGAAGAACGCCACCACGGTGATAGTCAGTATGACTATGGGGTACATCATGGCGCTCTTGACCTTCTTGCGTATGGACGCGTCCAGCTCCACCTGGGTGGCCAAGCGCTTAAGTATGTCATCCAATATGCCGCCTTCTTCTCCCGCCTTGACCATGTTCACGTAGACCTCCGAGAACACCGAAGGGTATTTGGCGAAGGCATCACCCAGGGGTATACCGCTTTCAACATCTTTGTTGACGCCGGCCAGCACCTTCTGCATGTAAGGATTCGATGATTCGGCCTGTAATGCAGCCAATGACCTGGCTAGCGGTACGCCTGCCGATATCATGGTCGATAACTGGCGCGTGAAGACTACCAGGTCGCTCAGTTTGACTTTCTCGCTCTGTTTGGTCAGCATGCCGCCGAAAGCTTTTTTCTCGCCCTTGGAAGATTCGATAAGCATAGGATGTACGCCTTGTTTGGTGAGCAGGGTAAGAAGGGCGTGCTTGTTGGCGGCCTCAGCCTTGCCGGTTATCGTCTTGCCCTCTTTGTTGATGGCTTTATAGGTGAACTGCATGTCTTTATTCCTGAGACGTTACCCGCAGGACTTCTTCGATGGTGGTCTGTCCGCGCAAAGCCTTTATAAGTCCATCCAGCTGCATGGTCAACATGTCTTCCGAGATAGCGGCCCTCTCTATGGCTTCGCTGGTTTCATTGGATACGATCATCTTCTGTATCGGCTCTGAATTATTAAGCACTTCGTAGATACCGATACGGCCCTTGTAACCAGTGTTGTTGCAGCTGTCACAGCCGTCATCATGGGCTTTCCACAAACGGTTTATAGCGGTGGCGGTCGTACTTAGCTCGTCAGTCTCACGATGCTTATCGTCAGACGTTCCGATGCCGCCCTTCAGTGCGGAAGCTTCCAGCTCATGGACCTGTTTGAACCCGCCGTTCTCATCTATACGGAATGATTTGGCAAGCTGTCTGCTGATTTCGGAGTCAGGCTTGTAGGCCTCGCGGCATTCCACGCACAGCCGACGTACCAGACGCTGAGCGATCACGACCCGTACGGTACTCGCTATCAGGAAAGGCTCCACGCCCATGTCTAGCAACCGCGGCAGACAGGTCGCGGCATTGTTGGTGTGCAGGGTACTGAACACCAGGTGCCCGGTAAGCGCTGCCTGCACTGCCAGGTCAGCCGTCTCCTTATCGCGGATCTCGCCCACCATGATTATGTTAGGGTCCTGCCTGAGCAAGGCGCGCAGACCCTTTGAGAACGTCATTCCCGCCACAGGATTTACCTGAACCTGGTTCGCTCCCGCAATGTGGTATTCGACAGGATCCTCTACCGTGGATATGTTCACGTTCGGAGTGTTCAGCGAACTTAACACGCTGAAAAGAGTGGTGGATTTACCTGAACCGGTAGGACCGGTGACCAATACCATGCCGTGCGGCTCAACTATGGCGGCCTGCAGGCTGGCCAGCGCAGCGCCCCAGAAGCCTAGTTCGGTGAAGTCGGCAGGCTTGCTGGATTCGTTCAGGATACGTATCACGACTTTCTCGCCGTCCATTATCGGCAGCGTTGACACGCGCAAGGCGAAGACCGTGCCGTTGACCTCTACCTTGAAACGTCCGTCCTGCGGCGCGCGATGTTCGTCGATCTTCATGTTGCTCAGTATCTTGATGCGGCTTACCAACGCCCCCAGCATCTTTCGCGGCAGCTTATTAGCTTCGCGCAATAATCCGTCTATGCGGTAGCGCACTACCACGTCGTTCTCGCGGGGTTCGATATGTATGTCGCTAGCGTTGGATTTGACACCGTACTCTATGATTATGTTCACCGTCTGCGCTATGGGCGAGTCTTCCGCCAGATCGCTTTCGCTGACTTCTTCCTCGGTTTCGGCCTCATCGTCGCTCGCTATGACCTTGGTCAGCTCGCTGCTGATGTTGCCTCGGTACTGGTCAAGCGCGCTTTTCAGCAGGCTGCCCGTGGTGATGTAGACCTTGATGTCATTGCCAAGCTGTTTCTGCAAGAAGTTGATGGCTTGGATATCGTCCGGATCTTCCATGGCCACCAGCTTGTCGCCCTTCTTGTCTACATCGAACACTACGGCGTTGTACTGTCTGGCTATACGCTCGGGCAGCAGCTTAAGTTTGTCGTGTTTGATCTCGCGGGCATTGAGCTCTATGAAAGGCGCCTCTATCTCCTCGGCATAAAGTTTGGTCAGCTCTTTCTCGCTGATTATGTTGTTGTTGACGACCAGGTCCTGCAGCGAACTTTTATCACTGGCCGCCTGTTCCTTCAGGGGCTCAAGCTTGGCCTTGTCGGCCTTGCCGCTCTTAGTGAGCAGCTTCTCTATCAGCGAATCGGCTATGTGCATATTTTTATCTTTACGAGTCCACCCATACTGAGTCCATTCTATCAAGCCATACATAAAAGCAGAAGCATCTTAAAGTCCGGTCAGCATGTTTATGGCTCTTTGCTTGCATTAATAGAAAATTAAATAGCTTATGAAAGTAAGCTTTAGCATTTTTTAGATGGTACTGCCAGTGCTTATAGTGCTAAAATAGTAATTAAGCACAGGAGGGTTCATGGCACAGACAAAGACCGTAAAAAACGATAAGGGCATTACAGAAGGTACCGGCAAGACGGAGGATGGCAAGGTTAAGGCCTTGGGCCTGGCCATGGAGACCATAGAGAAGCAGTTCGGTAAGGGATCCATCATGAAGCTCGGCGAAGTCCACGCCGGCAGCGTCGAATGCATACCGACTGGGGCATTAAGCCTGGACATAGCTTTGGGCGGCGGTATCCCGAAAGGACGGATCATAGAGATATACGGTCCGGAAAGTTCGGGTAAGACTACCCTTACGCTGCATGCCATAGCACAGGTGCAGAAGGCTGGCGGCACCGCAGCTTTCATAGACGCCGAACATGCCCTTGATCCTTCATACGCCAAACGTATCGGGGTCGACGTGGAGAACCTGCTTCTTAGCCAGCCTGACAACGGTGAACAGGCTCTGGAGATAGTGGAGACGCTGGTCCGTTCCAATGCCGTGGATCTGATCGTAGTGGACTCGGTCGCGGCATTGGTGCCTAGGGCGGAGATCGAGGGTGAAATGGGCGATAGCCATATGGGCTTGCAAGCCAGACTTATGAGTCAGGCCCTACGCAAGCTCACCGGCATCATCAGCCGCAGCAAGGGCACGGTGATATTCATAAACCAGATCCGCATGAAGATCGGCGTCATGTTCGGGAATCCGGAGACTACCACGGGCGGTAATGCCCTTAAATTCTATTCCAGCGTGCGTATGGATATAAGGCGCATCGGCCAGATCAAGCAGGGTGAAGATGTGATCGGCAACCGCACCCGAGTCAAAGTGGTCAAGAACAAGATAGCTCCGCCGTTCCGACAAGCCGAGTTCGACATCATGTACAACAAGGGCATAAGCACTACCGGTGACATATTGGATCTGGCCTCGGATCGGGGCATCGTCGAAAAAACGGGCGCCTGGTACGCATACGGTGGCGACAAAATAGGTCAAGGAAGGGAAGCTGCGAAGGCGTATCTTCAGGAACATTCCAAGGTCGCGGACGACATAAAG
>CAZSAN010000071.1:0-6234 GCA_964604985.1 uncultured Candidatus Saccharibacteria bacterium
TCGTAAAGCCTCAACCGCCGATGCGGAAAGTGAGGCGTTTGTCGATATTGCAGCGCCGCTTTATATCCGGCGTACGCAGGCGCAGGGTATTTGCCAGGGCAGCATTGGGTACGCCTATTACTATGTCCTTATCGCGTACCAGAACCGTTACGGTAACCTTGAACTCATCCTTCACGTATTTCTTGATACCCGACATCTCGGGCGGCTCGTCAAAATCCTTGTTGAGCAGTATGTCCGATAAGGAATCCATGCGGATATTATATAGCCTAAGCACCCTTATAATGTATGTATGCCCGAACTTCCCGAGGTAGAGACCATACGTATAGGCCTGGAACGATTGTTACCCGGGCGCCGGATCAGGGCGGTGGAACACGATTGGCCGAAATCGTTCCCCAACCCTGATGCAGATGTGCAACGCTTCCTGGTAGGCGCGAAGATCACCGCCGTGAAACGGCGCGCCAAAGTATTATTGATCGAACTCTCGTCGGATCATACCCTGGTAGCTCACATGAAGATGACAGGGCAGCTGGTCTTCCGCGGGCCTGGACGGAATTTCGGGGCAGGGCATCCTAGCGATTCGCTGGTTGGCGAGCTGCCCGATAAATCCACGCGTGTCATACTGGATTTCGAAGACGGCAGCAGGCTTTTCTTCAACGATCAGCGCAAGTTCGGCTGGATAAGACTGGTGCCTACCAGCATGGTGACGGAACTGGACTTCTTCAAAAAGGTAGGACCGGAGCCGCTGGATCCTGCCTTCACAGCCCAGATACTAGAGGAAAGGGCGCGCCGCCGCAGCAGGTCGAATATAAAATCAGTCCTGCTTGATCAGGGCGTCTTGGCAGGCGTAGGTAACATATATGCCGATGAGGCCCTGTGGGGCGCCAAGATTCATCCGTCCACCCTGGTGAAAGATTTGTCATCGGCCCAGTTCAGGCGCCTATACAGAGAGCTTATATACGTGCTGAAGCTTTCGATAGAGAAGGGCGGTTCGACCGATAGGAACTATGTGGATGCCGACGGCCGGCGCGGCAGCTATCTGGGCTTCGCGCGTGTATTCCGCCGCGAGGGCAAGCCTTGCCCGCGGTGCGGCGCCACCATAATCAAGACAAAGGTCGCCGGCCGCGGCACCCATATATGCCCTAGATGCCAGCGTCTGGGCTGAAGAACTTATGTGCGCTGTCAGGATCGCCTGACCATGGTCCTTAACAGCTTGATTACATCATCCGGAGCGCCGAGTCTGAAGCGCGCGGCGGTCCGTCCTCTACCCACCTTTATGCCATAAGCCGTTTCAGGCAATACCTCGAACAACTCCTCGTCCGTGGCGTCATCACCTACGAAAAGCACGAAATCATAATCCCGGGTCAGCCAGTCGCCGGCCGCGGCACCCTTGCTGATGCGGGGGTTCTTGATCTCCAGGGCTTTGTTGCCTTGCATCATCTGCAGTCCGTAACGCCTTAGCATGGGTTTGAAGGTCCGTTTTATGGTAACCGTGTGCTTCTGAGCATAGTAGGGCGGAGCGGCCCTGTAATGCCATACGAGGGAGTGAGGCTTGATCTCCACCCGCGCCCTAGGTGTCTTGGCGGCATATTTCTCGAGCTCCGGGAGAAGTTCTTTCTTCCAGCCTGTATTTATCCTCTCTATCATGTTCCAGGTCTTATTACCGGCTTTCTTGACTGCGGCTCCGTGCTCGGCGACCAGATTTATGGGCAGGGCGCCGAACCACTGTCCTAGCTCTTCGGCCGTGCGTCCGCTTATGACCACGACGTCATTGCGTCTGTCGGAACCTAGGTCACGGAGCAGTTTTATGAGTGATTCGGGCGGACCGGCGGCCCCGTAGTCCTCGCGGAATGGTATAAGGCTGCCATCGTAATCCAGGAACAGCAGCCGCCGGTCCGCCCCCGAATAATTCCTTAGCATCCTGGAGCGGTTGCGCCCCCTAAGGGTGTAAGTCACCTTCGGCGTGCCGGGCACAGGCTTATGAAGGGTATCCACGAACTCCTTAGCCCAGTCCTGCACGGTGTTGCCCGAGAGTTGCTGTTGCATACGCTTGAGCCGGCTTCTGAGTTCACGCTTGTGCATGTTCAAAGCCTGCTGCAATGCGTCTACCAGTTCTTCCTGCTTGCGAGGGTTCACTAGTATGGCGTCAGGCAACTCATGCGCCGCACCGGCGGTCTGACTCAGTATGAGCACGCCGCGTTTACGCTTGCTGGCTATGAATTCCTTGGCCACCAGATTCATGCCGTCCCTGAGCGGCGCTATGAAGGCTACATCGGCGATCTTGTATAGCGCCGTCACCTCCTCGAAGGGTACGGAGGTGTTCATATAATCCACCGGTTGCCACCCGCGGTTGCCATACTGCTTGTTGATTTCCGCGGCCAGCGCCTTAAGCCGCTTAGACAGACTCTGATAAGATTTGATTCCCATCCGCGATGGAGCCACGACCATGCTGAACACAACCTTGCCTCTCATGCGCGGTTCCATCTCCAGGAACTGACGGTAAGCTTCCAGCCTTTCGACCAGGCCTTTGCTGGGGTCCAAGCGGTCCACGGCGACTATCACGCGCAGCCTCTTGTAGCGATTGCGATATTTGCGTACCGCCGTGCGCACGGCCTTGGACTTACCGGCAGCAGCATATTTGGCGTAATCGATACCCATAGGGAAATTACCGACCTGTACCGTGTGATCACTGAGAGTGATCATATTGCTGGCCGTCTGGGCCAGGCCTGCGGTCTGACAGCTTTCCAGGAAATTATCCACGTACGTGGTAGTGTGGAAGCCGATTACATCCGCACCGAGCATGCCCCTCAGTAGCTTCTTACTTTCCTTAAGGCTGCCGAAAGCCCGGGCGTTAGGAAAGGGTATGTGCAGGAAGAAGCCTATGTTCAGGTCCTTGCGCTCGTCGCGTATAAGCTCGGGTACGAGCATGAGCTGGTAGTCATGCACCCAGACACGGTCGCCGGTCTCGGCAATGTTGAGAGCGGCCTGGGTGAACTGGCCGTTCACGCTGCGATAGGATGACCACCATTGGCGCCGCTCGTCCTGGTCCATGTTGCGCCGCTTGGCCAGTACGTGCAGTTGCTGCCATAGCACGCTGTTACTATAGCCGTTATAGAAATTATCTATTTCCTTCTTGGTCAGGAAAACGGGGCTGCAGTTGTGCTTGGCCAGTTCGTCGACGATCTCCTGGCGGTCGGTGGGCGTGAGTTCGTCGCTGGCTATGCCCGGCCAACCTATCCACCGGTTGTTAGAATCTTCTATATATGAGGATAAGCCGGTCGCCAGGCCGCCTAAACTACGATAAAAATGCAGTTTGCCATTCTCTTTTTTGACGCTTACCGGCAAGCGGTTTGAAACTATTATTACCTGGGACATAAAACGGATAACACTATCTAGCATAACAAAGACCGGCTTCGGATTCTGTCGTAAAACTTATATGGCGGCTTCCAGGAGGTACAATATAGGTATGTTAACGGTGCTCACGGGAGACAATATATTCGCTCTGGAAGCTGAGCTTGCCAATCTGACGGCTGCCTATCTGAAAGAGCAGGATGATCTGGGGCTGGAACGCTTAGACGGCCAGGCTGGCGCTGAAGCGGTACGCGGGGCACTCACCAGCGCGCCGTTCCTGGCCGAACGCAAATTGGTGATACTCAGGGAGCCTGGAGCCAGCAAGGAAATCCAGGATCAGGCCGAACAATTATTCGGTGACATAGCTGGCACTACCGATGTCATCATCGTCGAACCCAAGTTCGACAAAAGGTCGAACTATTATAAGTATCTGAAGAAACATGCCGATTTCCATGAGTTTCCGCAGCTTGACCCGGCGGGACTGGCACGCTGGTTGGTGGAGACGGCCAAGGAACAGGGCGGTTCGCTGGGCAGCGCCGACGCCCGTTATCTCGTTGAAAGGGTAGGTACGGACCAGGAGCTACTCTCCCACGAACTAGAGAAGCTTTTACTCTACGACCCCAGGCTTACGAAGCAGAACATAGACCTGCTGACTGACCCTGCTCCGCAGAGTACGGTGTTCCAGCTGCTCGAAGCCGCTTTCGCCGGAGATAGGCGCCGCGCCTTACGCCTCTACAGTGAGCAACGCGCCCAGAACGTCGAGCCGCCCCAGATAATAGCCATGTTGGCCTGGCAGCTGAACGTGTTGGCCGTCATCAAGACGGCGGGCGACCGTACGCCCGACGAGATAGCCAAGCAATCGCGCCTAAACCCGTATGTTGTGCGCAAGAGCCTAGGTATAGCGCGTAGGCTCTCGCTGGCCAGCCTGAAGAGACTGATCAACGATCTTCTGCGCATAGACATGGGGATCAAACGTACCGGTATGAATGCTGACGAAGCGCTGCAGCACTACCTGCTTGGCTTGCATAATATATCCTAAAATGGTATTATAAGCTAATTGTGACGGAAGCCTCACTCTTGCTAGCGCCGGTATCATCGCCGGTCGTAGAATATGCCGCTATACCTGATATACATCAGGATACGCTTGGCTTGGCCGCGGTCCAGGATGCCCATACTGACGCGGGCTGGATAGAGCTTGGTAGCGTGCGTGAACAGTTGCGCGACATGCACCATGACCGGGCCGAGATGTTCGATAAGTTCTGCCGCATGGCCGTACCGCTGGACCTACGGGCGGAAAAGGATCATGAGGATCCGGACTCCCTTTGGAATGCCTGGTTGTTCCGGGGTACAGGAGACCAACAATTATTGGACTTTCTGAAATGGAACGTCGATTCCATCCGCCGCCAGCAAGCAGATCCGCGGTTCCAAGAAATCGTTGCCGCACAACGCGAACGGTTCAAGGCAGGCGTGGCCCAAGGTCTTGTGGAGGGCTGGCTGCACTCCGACTTCGAAGCGGCCATTTACGGGGTTGATGATCTGCAGGTCTACGTGGGTGACGGGTTCAACACGCACGCCAAAGGTTACGACGGGTATCATAAGAGGGGGACCAAGGATGTGGTTATCGCAGGCGCCAGACGCTTGCTCGGCACCCCGCTAAGCGATCTTTATGAACGCACCAGCAGGGCTGCCGGACATGAATTCAACCACCCCTTCGGTAAGCTAAGCTTCCGCATGATGGACGAGGCCCTGACGGAACACCTGAACCAATCCTATGCCTACGGGCAGCCACACATAATACGGCCGAGCGACCGGGAGCATGGCGACAAGCAGGCCTATACGGCGGAGGGGGCTCTGATGGCTGACTTCCTGGGACCGGTAGCGGTCAGGTTCGCCAGTCTGGCTTATTCCCGGGCTGAAGGTATAGGTCGCGAGGATGAGTTCGCAAGCGAAGTCAATGCTTACTGGGCGCCTTTCGTGCCAGCTGGGCATACCGCCTTTGACCAGTTAAGGGGTCTAGTAGTAGGCCTGGAGAGCCAGTATCAGCGGGAAGAAGGGATGCTGCCTATCGCGGCCGGGCGCAGGGTTGCCAACGAGGTCAGACAGCTGCTTGCCCGGGATCCGAGCGCAGTATTCGCGGTGCATGACAGTGCGGAACAGTTCAAGAGTCTGCTTGCGCAGGCGCAGTGATTAGTTCTTCTTAGGTGCTGACTTTTTGGGAGCTGCCTTCTTGGCGGCAGGCTTCTTGGCAGGAGCTTTCTTAGCAGGAGCGGCCTTGGCTGCGGGCTTGACTGCCTTCTTCGCGGCGGCCTTGGCCGGTTTGACGCCGGCGGCCTTGGCCTTGGCTGCGGCCTTGCGCTGCAGGCGGGCGGCCTTGTTCTTGTGTATCACGCCTTTCTTGACGGCGGTGTCGAGCTTGCTCTGGGTAGTGGAGTGAGATGCGGCGCTGGGGCTGGACGCGAATGATTTCCAGGCTTCGCGCAGGCTGCGCTTGGTCTTGGCGTTGCGTATGGCGGCCTTGCGGGCGACGCGTACACGCTTCTTGGCTGATTTGATTATTGGCATAGACAGAGACTATAACAGATAAGCCCCTTCTTTGTAAAGGGTGGGATACGGGTCCTTTGTGAATGCGGCCGCCCAGGCCGGCACGCGGAGGCCATAGCAGGCATAGCATCAGAGGTGGGTACGCCGTAAGTACGCACCTGCGCACGTGCTAGAAAAAACTGTGGACAAGCATGAGCTTTTATGGTAGTCTCAAAGATGAACGTAGCCTAAAACAAAAAATCGGAAAAAATAAGGAAATGGACGACGCCAAACAGCAGCTTATAGATAAGCTTCAGAACGCCAATAACATATTGGTGACCGTCAGCCGCAATCCTTCGGTGGACC
>CAZSAN010000072.1:0-2915 GCA_964604985.1 uncultured Candidatus Saccharibacteria bacterium
CTATAGAAAGCGCCATATTGGAAGGCGCCGACCGGACCGGGGTCTCGCTTATGCAGTTGGCCCGGAAGATGGACGCAGGTCCGGTCTATGATAGGACGACGTTAGCGCTTTCGGGCAATGAGACCAAGCAGGAGCTCGCAGACAAGCTTTCAACCCTGGGGGCTGATCTGGTCATCAAACACCTGCCGGGCATACTGGGAGACGCCGCTCTGTCCGAACCCGTTCCTCAGGATGATTCCAAAGCGACCGTGGACTCACACGTGACCAAGGCTGACGGCCAGATCGATTGGTCCAAACCGGCACTGCGGCTGGAGCGTGAAGTCAGAGCTTACGCGGGATGGCCGAAAAGCCGGGCCACGATCAATGATAAAGAGGTGATCATAACCAAGGCCGTGGTCCTAGAAGACGCCCATGGGCTGCAGCCCGGCGAGGTCAAAGCCGAAGACAAACGCCTGATAGTCGGTACGGGGGAGGGATCGTTAGGAATACTTTCGCTCACACCGGCCGGCAAACAGGAGATGACAGCCGAAGCCTTCCTGGCCGGTCATAGGATCTGAATCAGGCGCCTTGGCGCGCCGCCTGTCACTGGCCGGGGCCAGCTGGCGGCTGCTGAGACGGTGTCGGCGGCATAGGGCCGCCGGGGCTACCAGGGCCAGGCATGGGGGCCGGCCTGTAAGGGCCGGGACCCGGCTGACCTGGCTGAGGCGGCGTAGGGGGTGGGGTGGTAGGTCGCGGCGGCGGTACCGATGAGGGTCCGGGCCCGCTAGGACCAGGAATCGGTGCCGCACCATATCCTGGCGCGGGGTTCTGGGGTGCCGGCGATGGCGGTGTCGGTGATGGTGGTGCCGCTGGTGGCGTAGGAGCATAGGGCGGAGGTACGGGTTGGCCCTGCGGAGGAGACTGAGGTTGCGGCGGTTGGAATGAAGGTGTCGGAGAAGCGGGAGATGGCGGCTGATTGGTCGCAGGCCCGCCCGCCTGAGAGGGCGGAGTCTGCCCTGGGGCAGCAACCGGAGCCGGGGCCTGGGCGGCAATTTTGTCCTGCGAAGCCGCCAATATCTGAGGCGCGCTCTGGGCTACTTCGGCCTTGAGCTTATCGAACTCCTGCTGGACGATCTCCTTGTAATTAGGAAAGTTGGTCTCCAGCCACTTGAAAGCTCCGGCGTCATCCTTGGCCTCGAAATACTTCTCGAACTCGTCAAGCTGCTGATTGGTCATCTGATCGGCCAGCCTGATGCCGACGCGCATCTCCAGGGTCTCGTATATGTGCTTCAGGAAACTGTTCTTCTCAGAGGCCGGCAATGACGCCAGGCCTACTTCTTCCAGCAAACTGTTATCGATTTTCAGCATCGGTCCACTCCTTCTTGAGTGTATTGTAACATGCGTAGCCCCGACTGCTAATGGTTATTCGGGCGTGCTGGGCGGGGTGCCGGCGACGCTTATGCCGGACATGTCGCTTTCCAGATCAGGCAAAAAGCCTTGCTCATTAGCCGACACTACCTTATCCATCAATTCTTCCAGTACGGTCACGTCATCATCATTGAACTCGCCTACCGGTACCGGAGCCACGATATCTTTTAGGGAATGGTACTGTTGACTGACCGGTACATATGCGACGGCATCTATATCGGGGTTGTCCGGGTCTGCCGTGGTAAATTTTATGCATAATTCCTCGAAGGTATTGCCGTGTGTATCATGTCCTTCCCTGCGGGCCACGGATACCGTGGTCATGTCGCGTCCATCGGCTATCCTAGGTTCTTCTGGAGGCTCCTCGCCCTTTTCCAGGGCGCGGTTGCTTGCCCTCATGTGCTGCTCAAGCAGGACCGTCCTAGCCTTGTCGGTCATACCTCTGTTATCCAGGACATCGCTCTGCTCCTGCTGCAAGTCATGCAGCAATTTAAGCTGCCCTGCGGCATCGTGCTCAGGGGCTGGTTGGTCCTGGCCGTCCTTCTCGCGCACCATAATGCGTATCTTACCACTGCCCTCACGCGTGTCAATGAGTAAAGCTATGGGGCCTAGAGTTTGCGCTCCACGGCCTCGCGGGTGAATACCTCTATGCGATCGCCCTCTTCCAGCAAGATCTTCTTGGTGGTCTTGAGCGCTATGCCGCACATCTCGCCTTCAACGACTTCCTTGGCATCTGCAGGGCCGCGCTTCAGGCCGGTGACCTCTGCTTCCCCCAGCTCCTCGTCACCCCTGGTGATGCGCGCCAAGGATGGAGCCGTAAGTTTACCCTTGGTGACTTCACCTCCGGCGATTATGTCAGTCTTGGTGGTCTTGAATACGCCCTTTATCACCAGACGGCCCAGGTCGGTCTCTACTATCTTGGGTCTGAGCAATTTGCCCAGTTCGTCCTTGACGTCGTCTATAAGTTCGTAAATGACCTTGTACAGGCGCACTTCAACCTTGTCCCGGGAGGCCTGTTGACGACTGGAGGTAGGCAGATTGACGTTGAATCCATAGATGATCGCATCGGACGTATGGGCCAGGTGCAGGTCGTTCTCGCCTACGGGGCCTACGCCCATACCGACAACCCGCACCGATACCTCGTCAGTTTCCAGCGCCTTCAGACTATCCAGTACGGAGGTCAGGGAGCCTTGGACGTCAGCTTTGATGATTACCTTTAGCTCAGCGACCTCGTTGTTACGGTTGATCATGCGGATGAGCTCGCCCGATCCTATGTCCATGCGTCCGGCGCTATCCTGGCGTGCGGCAGCTTCAGCCTGCTGGCGAGCTTCCTTCTCGTTTTTCACGGCCGTGAACTCATTGCCGAATTCCGGTAGACCTTTGAAACCTGTTATCGCCACAGGCATCGAGGGCGTGGCCTGTTTAAGCGGACGCCCGTCGGTAGTCTCCAGGTTGCGGACCTTCGCGTAGCTACCACCCGCCACGAGGTAGTCGCCCGGCCTTAGGGTGCC
>CAZSAN010000073.1:0-3241 GCA_964604985.1 uncultured Candidatus Saccharibacteria bacterium
AAGAAAGCTGTCGACGCTACCCGCAAGGAAGAATCCGCTCGCCGCAAGGAACTCAAAGACTTGGAAGAGCGGTTGGTCACGCGCGAGGAGAACCTGGACAAGAAGCTTGACGAGCTTGATAAACGCGGCGAGGTCCTCCGCAAGAATGAGGACGAAGTCGAAGCCTTGAAGAACGAGATCCGTGACATCCGCACCAAACAGCAAGAAAAGCTCGAAAAAATCTCAAAACTTAATAAGAAAGACGCTGCGGATAAGCTGCTGCAGATGACTGAGAGGGACATCAGGAACGACTTACTGAACCTGGTTAACAAGCTTCAGAACGAGGCAAGAGAGAATGCCGAAGAGCAGGCAGCGCTCATCATAACCACCGCCATGGAACGCATGGCTAGCGAAGTCACGGCCGAGCGGACCGTGACTAGCCTGAAGCTTGAAGATGAAGAGATGAAAGGCCGCATCATAGGCAAGGAGG
The DNA here is from genome assembly GCA_964604985.1 of uncultured Candidatus Saccharibacteria bacterium. Classification (GTDB taxonomy): domain Bacteria; phylum Patescibacteriota; class Saccharimonadia; order Saccharimonadales; family UBA4665; genus CAZSAN01. The sequence goes on from CAZSAN010000073.1 coordinate 470, forward strand.
GCCGTAATATACAGGCTCTGCAGCGCGCAACCGGTGTGGACATCCTAGTGGACGACACGCCCGGGTATGTGGTGCTTAGCAGCTTCGATCCCGTCCGCCGCGAAGTGGCCCGCAGGACCATGGAGATGCTGATGAAGGACGGCCGCATCCACCCCGGCCGGATCGAAGAAGTCGTCACCAAGGCTCAGAAAGCCGTCGAAAAGGATGTGGTACGCGCTGGCGAGGATGCTGCGCGTGAAGTGGGTATAGTAGGTATACCGAAAGAAATACTGCAGCTGTTGGGAGAGCTTAAGTATCGCACCAGCTACGGGCAGAACGTACTCAAACACTCCACTGAAATGGCACATATCTCCGGCGTCATAGCCGAGGAAGTAGGAGCGGATGTCAAGACGGCCAAATATGCCGCGCTGGTCCACGACATAGGCAAGGCGCTGACGCACAAGATGGAAGGCAAGCACCACCACATATCCGGCGAGATACTGCGCAAGTACGGTGCTCCAGAAGAAGTCGCATTGGCTGCCGAGCAACACCATGACGACGTCGAGGCCACTACGGTGGAAGCTCTGATAGTCAGGACGGTGGACGCCATAAGCGCGTCCCGACCCGGCGCCCGGAACATATCGGCCGAGAACTTTGCGGAGCGTATGAAGGACCTCGAGAATGTAGCCAATAGCTTCAAGGGTATCGAGAAGTCCTATGCCATAAGTGCCGGCCGAGAGGTACGCGTGTTCGTGAAGCCCAAACAGATCGATGACCTGAGCGCTATAAAGCTTGCCCGCGACATCGCCACCAAGATCGAGTCCACCATGCAATATCCCGGCACCATCAAGGTGAACGTCATCCGTGAGACGCGTGCCATAGAATACGCCAAGTAGGCTTAAATGTCTGATCGCACCGATCGGTGTTGCTTCCGCAGAGACGTACCATGTGGCTGATAGTCAGCGTAATCAATATGCTGTTCGTTGCAGCCACCAGGTTGGTGCAGAAAAGCTTCGTCAACCATAGTGATATGAACGCCTTCAGACTTAACTGGATGATGTTCGGTGCAGGCTTGCCGCTGACGATCACGATCATAGCCTTGCAATGGCAGGCGATCACTCATCTGCATTGGCAGTTCTGGTTGGATCTGGCGGCCGTAGTGTGCGGATATTATCCGGCCGTCAGCTACCTTTACATAAAGGTCATACGCGAGAATGAACTATCCGACGTATTGCCCTTGCAGAGCGTCGTACCGGTGTTCACCGCTTTCTTCGGTTGGTTGTGGCTGGCGCAGGATCCAAGCTGGCTAGCGTTCGGAGGACTTATAGCGGTAACAGTCGCCATATACACGCTGTACAGACATCCGTCCATGCCCTGGTATCAGCCTATACTGGCGTTGGGCTCTTCAGCCGCGGCGCGGGCCATGTTGGTCGTAAGCCTGATCACGGCCGCGGCGGCCGTAGGCGACAAATTCGGTATCGAGCACTCCAGCGTGAGCATATACTTGGCGCTGAACGTTACCGCAGCAGTGATCATCCTGGTGATATGCGACATGATAGCCGTATCTAAGCAACTTGTGCGTCCGTTGCGGCAGGAGATCCAAGGCCTTTATCGCTCCCAATGGTTAGTATTGGTCTGCCTGGGATTTTTGCAGACGGCGTCAATACTATTGTCCTTCATAGCCGTACACGTATCTGCCAATACCAGCTATACGATAGCTATCCGCAACCTTAATATAGTTGTCGCAAGCCTGGCTGCACTGTATCTTTTGCGTGAGCATATCAACCGTTACAAGTTGCTTAGCTATGGACTCTCCGCCCTCGGCGTGGTTATGCTGGCATTATGAATATCTTATATATAGGCGATATATATGGCCCACCGGGCATAAGTACCGTTGAGGAAATCTTGCCGGGCCTCCGCAAAGATCGCGGGGTTGACCTAGTGATAGCCCAGGGGGAGAACGTCAGCGGCGGCCGCGGCCTTCTTAGGGAGGACATGGAAGCCCTGCAGGCGGCTGGCGTGGATTTCTTTACCGGAGGAAACTGGAGCACGTTCGATCCTGCCGCCAGCCGCCTATTGGACGAGGCCGACGCTCCAGCCATTCGCCCCGCCAATTACCCGGAAGGCACGCCCGGCAGGGGCTACCGGTATGTTAAGTCGGGCGGCAATGCCGTATTGGTAATAAGCTTGCTGGGCGACGTGCTAGGCCGGGACGCCGATAAACCCAAGGACAATCCGCTCCATGTCGTGGATCACATACTTGAAACCGAAAAAGACACGCATAAGGATGCTGTGATCGTAAACTTCCACGGCGATTATTCCAGCCAGAAAGTAATGATAGGCCACTATCTGGACGGCCGCGTTACCGCGGTGATAGGCGACCATTGGCACATACCGACCGCTGACGCCCGTATTCTGCCTGGGGGTACCGCACACGTCAGCGATGTAGGTATGGTAGGCACCCTCGAGTCGAGCCTGGGGGTAAAATGGGACGTGGTAATACCCCGTTGGCGGGATGGGGTCAAGAACCGCAACATGCTCGAAACTGAAGGGCCCCGCCAGTTCAATGCAGTTCTAATAACAGCAAAACAGGATGGCCTGGCAAGCTCCATAGAACCAATACGCAGAGTTTTCTGATATAATCACCTCTGTAATAAAAGCGGGGAGTGGCGCAGCTTGGTAGCGCGCGCGGTTTGGGACCGCGAGGTCGCAGGTTCAAATCCTGTCTCCCCGACCATAATGCAATGACGAAGAAAACCACCATATACCTGGTCCGGCACGGTGAATCTGTCT
>CAZSAN010000074.1:0-5798 GCA_964604985.1 uncultured Candidatus Saccharibacteria bacterium
GCATCACCCGGCGCGGCTTTTTCAAAGAAGCTATCATTTCCTCTCTGGAGTGCGCGCCTATGATCTTCGTGCCTTGCGCTTCGCCAGTCAGGAAATCATCCACCTTGCTGACGGTCCGGTTATAAGCTGTGACCGTGAAACCATGATCATCCATGTTAAGGATAAGATTGCGTCCCATGACCGCCAGGCCGATCACGGCTATATCGGCTCGTTCTGAATTGTCAGGCATGGTTCTAGTATAATGCAAATCAGGAATATGAGCAGACAACTTTTCGGTACAGACGGTATACGCGGCCCGGTTGGCACCTACCCGCTCACTGATGAAGGTATGCTGCAGATCGGCAAGGCGGTAGGCAGTTACTTTACAGGCCCTGGGACCGTACTGGTCGGCTGGGACCCGCGTGAATCTTCGGAGGAACTTGTAAGGCTGCTCGTGCAGGGCCTTGCGGGAGTGGGAACCGATGTGTGCAAAGTAGGAGTGGTGCCAACGCCGGGCCTGGCCTACCTGGCCCGTGCGCGGCAAGCCAAGGCCGGGGTGATGATAACCGCCAGCCATAACCCGTATACCGACAACGGCGTGAAAGTCTTCACGCCGGACGGACGTAAACTGTCTGACAAGGATCAGGCTGGCATCAACGATCTAATCGACAAAGATATCCCTGATAGCAGCGATGGCACGGTCACGGATGACGGCTCGGCCATAAGGGTCTATGAAGACCTGCTGATAAACAGCGCAGATGATGTCTCGTTCAAAGGTATTAGCATAGCTCTCGATTCTGCGAACGGCGCCACCAGCGGCATAGCAGAGCACGTTTTCAAGGCTCTGGGTGCGGATGTCACACCGATGAATGACGGTCCTGACGGTCAGAACATCAACGTGAAGTGCGGAGCTACGGACCCGGCGTCACTACAGGACCTGGTCGCGAATAAGGGGCTGGACGCAGGCGCGGCCTTCGATGGGGACGGAGACCGCGTGATAATGGTCGATGCTCGCGGGCGTCAACTTACCGGCGATCACATATTGTACATATTGGCCGTCACCGGCGGCCACAGGGGCGTGGCAGCTACCATAATGAGCAACCAGGGCCTTGAAACAGGCCTTGAAAGAAGAGGCATACGCCTGGAACGGACACCGGTAGGCGATCGTTCGGTGTTATCAGCGCTGGATAGTACAGGGTTTACACTGGGCGGCGAACAGAGCGGCCACATAATCATGCCCAGGCTCAGCCCCACTGGCGACGGCCTGCTGGCCGCTATAAGCGTCCTTGCGGCGTGCGAGAAGACCGGCAAGACCCTTGACCAATGGTACGATGAGCTTGAACTACTGCCCCAAGCGCTGGTTAGCATACCTTTTCCCGATAAGCACTTGCTGGAGAGCAAAAACGTCCAGGATTTCCTCGCCGACGAGTCGGCGAAACTTGCCGGCAAAGGCCGGCTCAACGTACGAGCTTCCGGCACGGAGCCCAAAGTACGCGTAATGGTAGAGGCTCCGGACGCCGACAAACGGGCACAAGGCATAGCGGATGATCTGATCAAGTTAACGCACGCGAGGGCCTGAAACATGCGGATCGTACCTGCAGACGGCGTTCTCAAGCCGTACATAATGTCCATAGGCGTAGGGAATGACAGCGATCTGGAAAGGCAGTTGATTGCCAAATCAAAGCAGCCTAATATTCTGAAGTACACGCCCAAGGACTCTGCCGAGCGCTTCAGCGACCATGATGCGTTCCGCGCATGGCAAGCTGGCGGCCGGGAACTGTACTGGTTGATCGGGCCCTCAGGCGACCTAGCAGGGGTGGTATGGTACGGCAAACGAGAGTTTCCCATAGATATGAAGCTTGCCGATAAACCAGACGAAACTTTCGCTATAAGGCTTTATGAAGGCTATAGCGGGCACGGACTGGCGGGTGCTGCGATGACCCAGACACTGCGCATGCACGTGGCTTCCGCACATGAACGAGGCGACGCTACGCCCGGCTTATGGCTGGAGACGGATACAGATAATGCTGCTGCCCTTAAGGCGTATGCCAGATTCGGTTATGAAGAAGTGCATAGGACGCCCCAGCGCGTAACGATGCTGCTCACACCGCACAAAATCGAAAGGATTATCAGCGGTTGACGTCTGGCGGGCACGCCTTTACCACCGTCGTAAAGTGTGTAAAAATTAGATGATGACCAACAAAGGACTCGTAATCGACCTAACCGATAAGTCGTGGGGGGATTCCCATGGTTTCACACTTACGGATCTACCTATGCCTACTCTGGATGAAGCCAAGGATCCGTCTGACGCTGCCGCTGTGATACTCAAGATACGATACGCAGGTGTCTGCGGTTCCGACATGGGCCTTTGGAACCGTACGGCGTTCAAGGACATGTTCCTGTCCTCGCTAGAGCGCGACGGCCTCAAGCGCCGCGTGGTCGGTCATGAATTCGTCGGCGAAATCATAGAGGCCGGTTCTATGGTCAAATCACTCTATGCAGATCCGGACCCGCTCAATGATGCCACAATAGAGGTCGGTAAGCTCGTATCGGGCGATTCTCACGTCACCTGCGGCCGATGCTATCAATGCCGGCTGGGCGAAGCGCATGTATGCCAGAACGAAGCAATACTGGGTATCAGCATAGACGGCATATTTGCCAACTACGTCAAGGTCCCCGCCAAGAACCTGTGGGGCATAGATGAATCGCGAGTAAGGCCAGAGGTAGCAGCCATCTTCGACCCATTCGGTAACGCCGTACATGCCTGCACCAAGACAGATTTACGAGGACAAAGAGTAGCCATCATGGGGTGCGGCCCTATAGGATTGTTCTCTGCTCTGCTGGCCCGGAACTTTGGAGCTGCCAAAGTCATAGTCGCAGATATCAACCCCGACAACCTTGAACTTGCCAAGAAACTCGGCGTCGACGAAGCCATCCTGATAGACAAGAACCAGAAGAAGAATGCATGGGAGCACGATCCAGAAGTCGTAGAACGCATCATGCAACTGACCTACGGCAAAGGCGTGGACGTGGCCATGGAAATGGCAGGACCACCATCCTCGATCCACAACGCCATAGACAGTACAAGGCGCGGAGGCAATGTAATCCTATTCGGCATCAAGGACGGCGATCTGACTATACCCGATTTTCCCCGGGTCATCGTGCGTGGCCTTACCATACACAATGTTATAGGCAGACGCATCTTCGAAACTTGGCAGATAGCCCAACGGGTACTATCCAATAAGAAAAATGGAGTTCAAGACGCTATCTGGAGCACCATACTCAACGCAGGTAATGGCACCATACTGCCCCTAGAGGAGTTTACGCCCGAGGCCTTCGAGACCGCCCATAGTAAGCACCCGAAACTTATATTCAAGGTTAACGGATAAAGGAGGGCTGCCCCGTGTATAAGGATCTCAAGACTCTACTGCATGAAGAGCTGGACAATATACGCCGATCAGGCATGTACAAACAAGAGTACGTGATGCAGTCCCGTCAAGGACGTATCATAAAAGTTGATGGCAAAGAACTGCTTAACTTCTGCTCAAATAATTATCTAGGCCTGTCAGGACGTCCTGAACTCGCGAAAGCATCGGACGAAGCGCTTGAACGGTGGGGATTCGGTGTGGCGTCTGTACGCTTCATATGTGGCACGCAGCAGATCCACAAAGACCTTGAGGCCGCTACCGCCCAATTCCTAGGTATGGAAGATGCCGTGACATACTCCTCGTGCTTCATGGCCAACGTAGGGTTGTTCCAAACGTTTTTTGGGCCAGAAGACGCCATAATAAGCGATGAACTGAACCACGCCTCCATAATTGATGCCGTGAGACTGACAAAGTCGGAACGTCATATATACCGCCACATGGATATGGCAGATTTAGAAGAAAAACTGCAAGCTACTAAGGACAAGCGACTCAAGGTCATAGCTACTGACGGCGTTTTCTCGATGGACGGCGACATAGCACCTCTCAGAGAAATCTGTGACCTAGCCGATAAATATGGCGCCTTGGTAATGGTAGATGACGCTCATGGAGTAGGCGTGCTGGGTGATACGGGTCGCGGCATACAGGAGCTCACAAATACAGCAGACCGTATAGACTTCCTGACAGGTACCTTCGGCAAAGCCTTGGGCGGCGCAGGGGGCGCATACACCGCCACCCGTAAGGAGGCAGCTGAATTTCTTCGTCAGCGCTCGCGCACATACCTGTTCTCAAACGCGCTAGATACGGGCATAGCAGGCGCAGCGTTATTCGCCCTGAGCTATATCGACAAGCATCCGGAGTTGCGGCAGCAACTATGGGACAATACTAAGTACTTCCGTGACGAGATGAAGAAAGCCGGTTTCCAGATATCGGATGCGCAGCATTCCATCACCCCTATCATGTTATCTGAAGAGCGAATGGCAAGCGAGATGGGCGCCGCATTGTTTGAGCAAGGTATCTACGCCGTGGGCTTCTCCTTCCCTGTAGTTCCGAAAGGCAAAGCACGCATCCGTGCGCAGATCTCAGCTGCACATACAAGAGACGACCTGACCAAAGCGGTCACTACCTTTACGAACGTAGCCAAGCAACTGAAAGCCATATAAGTAGCCTAGCTCAATATGTCCGGTCTTTGATCCTGCTGGATCAAATAAATGCCTTGGCTTTGGAATCCGCGGCCAGTATGCTCCCTATGAGAACGCAAGCAGGGACGAGCACGGCCTCCGGACCGGGCGACGCGCCGGCGACCAATGACATGAAACCTATGCCCAGCACTTTTACGTAGCTACTGATCGTGGCCTTGGGGACATCCGCGAAGCGTACGGTTCTCATGGTTATTCTTGCGAGGCTTCGGCCTTATCCAACAGTATGGAACCGCCGCGCTCCTTCCAGCGGTCGAAAGTAGGACTGTCCTTGGCATGCCGCTCGCGCCACATGTTGAACGCATCACGCGAATAGACCAAGGCCTGGGTATCGTGCAGGCCCTTGCCTTGCTGCAGATGCAGCCCGCCTATGAATCCTGCGTTGTAGCTGGCAGCGATCTGTTCTACGGTGAGATCCCACGATGGACCCTGATCAGGCTCTTCGAACGTATCCCTGAGCTTTGCCAGATATGCGGCGCCGAACTCCACGTTGGTACGGGGATCCCATATGTCGTAGGACTTCATGGGCTTCTTGAGATATTTGGAAGCTATATCCTTCGCCGTGAGCGGCGTGATCTGCATCAGGCCATGGGCATCGGCACTGCTGCCAGCCTTGGCATAGCCCCCCGATTCGAGTGTCATTATTATGGCTATCAGGTTGGGGTCGACATCGTATTTCTTGCCCATCTCGTCGATGATATCGTTCCAATGCCTGACAGTACCGGGTATCCAGGGCGAATCAATCCCAGCAGGCCTGTATGGTATGGCCGTGCGGTGATCATGCGTATACCTGGCTATGCCGAATCCGGCCGAAGCTATGATGATACCGGCCAGAATCATGATGGCGTCCCTCTTGGACAGTCTGCGCTGCCTGATTACTGACGGTACTTTCATGGCCTTAATGATAGCATTAATAGAGTATGCATACAGTGATATTCACAGGCGGGCGGCTTGAGGACGGCGGACCTGTGCGACGCGCACTGGCTTCGGCGGACAAGATCATAGCGGCTGACAGCGGCGCCATGGCCGCCCAGGGCATGGGCATAACGCCTTCGGCCGTCATAGGCGATTTCGACTCATTGAACGCCGATCATAGGAGCGCCCTTAAAGATAAGGGCGTGAAGCTTGTGGTCTATCCTGAAGACAAGGATAAGACTGATACCGAGCTAGCCATGGACTTCGCCGTCAAGGACGG
>CAZSAN010000075.1:0-4176 GCA_964604985.1 uncultured Candidatus Saccharibacteria bacterium
CCGTTAGGACCGAGTATGCCGAATATCTCGCCTTGCTTGACCTCGAAAGATATGCCGTCCACGGCCGGCTTGCCGTCGTATACCTTTCTCAGGTTCTTAACTTTTAAGATGTTGCTGGGCATTGGTACCTACTATAACAAAAAATATCCGACCCATAGTAGGGTCGGATATCGTGCGGGCGGCCCTCGCGCGCAGCGAAGGCTGTCGGCCTATTTGGAGCGCTTGACGGTCAGGAAACCGTTGCGCGGATTTTCGTTCACTTCCATGCCTGAAGGCAGGTCGGTGCCTTCGGGGCGCTCGTCCTTGCTGAAGTAGTAGATGGTCTGCTTCTTGCCACCGCGAAGAGTGACATCCTTGGAGTTCAGGTAATAGGTAACGCCCTTAGAGTTAGTGTGCTTGTATGCCATTAGAGTCTCCCTCTCTTAACATTAGTAACGTACCCCTAAGATACTCTGGTGCGTTTTCCTTTGTCAACCCCTTTGGCCCCAGAGTAAGCATTATCATCTTGCTTTAGCCGAGTCGCTTGTATTACACTGTTTCGGTAAGCATAAAAGTAATATATAGGGTGAAGAGAGGGTTTATGGATTTTTCTAACCGCGACGTACCACCGCAACCTGCGGCGCCGGGTGCGCGCAATTCCATGCCGGCTAGCAATCCAGCGCCAAGTGCTAGTTCAGGAACCAAAAGAAGCAAGAAGCGCGGCAAAGGCGAATGGTCGCGCTTAATCAACGTCGTGCTAGCTGCCATAGTGGTAATACTGGTAGCAGCCGTCATAACCGTGGTTGTCACAGGCGGCGTGAAGCCTGAGGACAAATACGTAGACGCCAACAAATTACAGGCCGTCTTCCTTAATACCGGCCAGGTATACTTCGGCCACGTAAAGAGCCTGAACGATAAGTACTTCGTGGTGACTGATATCTACTACCTGCATTCCACCAACAACAATGGATCCGCTAGTTCATCCAACTCCAGTTCGGCAAGCAACATAACGCTCGTCAAACTCGGTTGTGAGCTGCATGAGCCATACGATCAGATGGTCATCAACAGCAGCCAGGTGACATTCTGGGAGAACCTACAGGACGGCGGTCAGGTAGCCAAGGCGGTCAAGACCTTCCAGGAACAGAACCCCAACGGTCAGAAGTGTGCCGATCAGAGCAGCAGCGCCAGCACGAACAGCGCTAACAACGCTCAGAACGCTACCTCAAACTCAACGCCTTCATCCAGCAGCTCAAGCTCCTCTACTACGAAGAAGCAGTAGTTAGCGGTTACGGATCAACCGGCGGCCTGCGAACGTAAGCACGAACAGCAGGCCGCTTAGGGCTGCGACCATCATGCTCCAGCCAGCCAGGTCGGGAGACCACATAGGGCTGGCGAAAGAGAACTTATATAAATCCTCGGGTATGGCGGGTGCCGGTTTGCCGTCGTTGCCGTGCTGCTGGACATACTGCTCAATGCACGGTACGCGGTTATGTCCAGAAAAATCCACATGATTCTGCGCCTCACAGTAGGCCTGGGCCTGGCTGTACAGCCCGGCATTTGACTGCTCCAGCTTCTTATTCTGAGCCGCCACCAGGCGCGCATAGGTATACTTGAGCTGTATCGGCGGATAGACGGAGGTCGAACCGGAACTCAGGTCGGTATTCATGTGCGAGGTAACGTAGGCTTGCAGAGCTTGCAAGGATTGCTGGACGCCTGCGCCCTTCTTGTCGGCAGCGTATACTTCGCTTCGAAGAACGGCCATGTGCTGGTTGTTGGCCCTAAGAGCAAAGATGCAAACTACGCCGCTGATGATGGCCAGCACCAGGAAGTGCCAAGGCCGTATCCATCGGAGCTTGGCCGCTGCCTTCTGGAGGTAATGCTTATCCATACTCGTTTGATTATAGCGTAAGCTAGACGCCGCACCCCAAAGGGCTGTAACCTATAATCATGCATGTCTACTTCTCTGGCATAGGCGGGGCCGGGATCGGCCCGCTAGCCCAGATAGCTCATCAGGCCGGCTATGAGGTCTCCGGATCGGACCAGCAGGATTCCCAATACATAGGTTATCTGAAGAGGCACGGCGTGTCCGATATACGTATAGGCCAGACATATGATGGGATCGCCCATGAACACAGCCGCAAATCGATAGACTGGTTCGTATATAGTTCCGCTCTACCGACCGATCATCCTGAGCTCAGGTTCTGCAAGGACCAAGGCATAAAGGTAAGCAAGCGCGACGAGTTGCTGAACCTGATCCTGCAGGAGAAGGGCCTGAAGATGTTTGCCATCGCCGGCACCCACGGCAAAACTACCACCACTGCCATGGCGGTTTGGTTTTTCAAGCAGATAGGCGAGCCGATCAGTTATCTGCTGCCGGCCAAGACCTCTTTCGCAGACATGGGCGAATTCAACCCTAAGAGCAAGTACTTTGTGTACGAGGCAGACGAGTTCGACCGCAATTTCCTGGCATTCGAGCCTGCCATAAGCCTTATTACCGGCGTCAGCTGGGACCATCATGAGATCTTTCCTACGCGCGAGGATTACCAGGCGGCCTTCCGTGAATTCATCAGCCAAAGCGGGCACACGTTCATATGGCAGGAGGATGCCGAGTATCTGGGAGTCGATGGTGATGATGTGACGGTTCTGGACAGCAGCGACCCCGATACAGAAACCCTGGCCTTGAAAGGCAGGTACAATCGGCTAGATGCGGCCCTGGCCATGGCCGGAGTGTGGCAGGCGACCGGCGTCGATCCGGACAAGTTAGCTGATGCCGCGGACCGTTTCCCAGGCTTATCCAGACGCATGGAAATGATCGCGCCCAACCTGTATACGGATTATGCGCATACGCCGGAAAAGATCCGCGGCGCCATGAGCGTAGCGACCGAGATGGCCGCCGACAACGGACAGGAGGTGGTCATAGTCTACGAACCCTTGACCGACCGGCGGCAGCATTACATCGCGGGCGACTACAAGGATTGTTTCGATGGCGCGGCCAAGGTCTACTGGGTACCTAGCTACCTGGCACGCGAAGATCCGGATCAGCGCGTGATGCCACCGGCGGAATTAGTGGAACGTTTGGATGACCCTACGATCGCCAAGCCCATGGAACGCGGCGACAAGCTGGAGCAGATGATACGCAAGCACCTGAGCGCGGGCGACATGGTGGTCTGCATGGCTGGTGGCGGAGGCGGCAGTCTGGACGACTGGATACGTCAGAGGTTCGGATAATGAAGATAATCCAGCTGAACATCTGGCAAGGCAAGCTCGGCGCTCAGATCATCGATTTCTTAAAGAACGAGAAGCCTGACTTCGTGTGCATGCAGGAAGTCAACGACCTGAACGGGCGTTCAGGATATAAGTTGTTTGCCACCCTGGAAGAAATCAGGAAGGACAGCGGTTTCCGCGAAGGTTTCATGTCTCCCGCCTATTCGTCGCGCTATATGGAACGCGAAATGCGGTACGGCAATGCCATTTTGAGCAGCCTGCCCTTCAAGTCCAAGAAGACCGTGTTTACGCGGGGTGAGTACAGCCGCCATTACGACATCGAGGATAGGGACGGCAACGATAGGAATCTGCAGATAGTTACGGTGGAAGTCGGAGGCAGGACGCTTAACATACTTAATCATCACGGTTATTGGATATACGGCACGAAAGCCGGCAATGACGAAACATTGAGGCAGATGAAGATAATCGCCGCTGAAATCCGCAAGCTAAAAGGCCCTGTTATAATGTGCGGTGACTTCAATCTTGCTCCCGATAGCGAATCGCTAGGCATCATCAACCAGGAACTGACCAATCTGTCGGTCAAACACGGCCTGAAACACACCTATACCTGGCTCAGCCCTCTGCGCGATACGGTCTGCGACTACATATTCGTCAACGAACTTATCAAGGTCCGGAGTTTCAATATGTCGGAAGAGCTGGTCTCGGACCACAAAGCCCTTATCATGGAATTTGATTTAGTCTAAAGGTTCAAGTAGCTCGATATAGTTTCTTGCGCTATCCCGGACATAAGCGAAGCGTTTGGTCGCTGTGCCTTCGCTTATAGGCATGGCAATCTCATGGCCCGCGTCCACGAAGGCTTGGATATCGGATTCCAGGTCATCAGATACGAACGCAGTGTGCTTCTTAATCATACCCTCAGCCTGGCCCGAAGGATCATCAAACTCAAAGAACTCCACGCCGGCGCCATCATCC
>CAZSAN010000076.1:0-2828 GCA_964604985.1 uncultured Candidatus Saccharibacteria bacterium
GAAGTGAACCAGAAGTTCGAGTATTACGATCCGCTTAGGGAGATTTTCGGCGGCGGAGTGAAGAAGCTGTCAAAGAGGCCGGCAGCAGAAGGCGCTGAAGCCGGAGCCGAAGATGAGCTCAAGGACGTCGGACATATAGAACTAGCCTTGTATACCGGCCAGTTCACCCGCGACGATACGCCGGGCGTAGACTTCCTGGTAGTAGGCAACGTCAACCCTAACGCCTTAAAGAAATACGTCCAGGAGCTGGAAAAACAAGAGGGCAAAGATATACGGTATACCTACATGACCATGCCTGATTTCCAGTACAGGCAGCAGATCAACGATCGTTTCGCCGTAGGCATCACGCATGCCAAAAAGCAGGTGCTCATAGATGTCCAAGGTTTGTTTTCCGACAAGAAGGCCAAGCGTAACCCGGAGCCGGCGGGGACATCCGAGGAATCCACGACATCAAACGAATCTAAAAAGGAGAAATGAACGGCATGGATGTGCAATTCTACGGTGCGAACTGTTTCGGCGTGACACTCAAGGGCGCGCGTATAATGATCGACGACAACCTGGCGGCCCTAGGAGGCAAAAGTCCTTCGCGTCCAGATGATGTGTCCTTGTTCACCGGTCCTCACGAAGGTATCGCGGATACGCGGCTGACATTCGACGGTCCGGGAGAATACGAAGTGTCCGACATATCAATCATAGGTATAGCCGCCCGCGCCCATGTTGATGAGCCAGGCACGGCCAAGGCTACCATGTTCAAGTTGTCGGCAGGGGATGTCAGCATCCTGGTCACCGGACATATCTACCCCGAACTTACCGATGACCAGCTGGAACAGGTAGGTATGGTAGACCTGATGATAGTGCCGGTGGGCGGTAACGGCTACACTGTAGATCCCGTAGGAGCCATGAAGCTTATCAAGGCCATAGAGCCGAAACTGGTAGTACCCTCTCATTACGCCGACAAGGCGCTTAAATATACAGTACCTCAGCAGGAACTTTCAGCCGCCCTCAAGGAACTGGCCATGGAGCCCAAGGAAAAGGTCTCCAAGCTCAAGCTCAAGCGTGCCGAACTGGGTGATGTGACGCAGCTGGTTATAATCGAGAAGTCTTGACGGGGGCGATGGTGTCACCCTTCACGGGGGCATAGCATTGCTTGCGCGCACTGTTGCCGTTGCGCAAGACATCGGTCCGGAAGTAGGCCTTCACACCTTTTGCCAGGGGCTTGCGCCGGTAGTCGGAGGCTATTTCGGTCCACACGGAGTCATCCTGTACGTGGAAATGCAGATGAGGCTCCGTAGAATTACCTGAATTACCGCATAGGCCCAGTTTCTGACCGGCTCTGACTTTCTGTCCGGCCTTTACGTTCACGCTGTATTGTTTTAAGTGCGCTAAGACCGAGAACGCCTTTTCCGCGTGCCTTATCATGACGAAATTACCGCTGAAGGCGTAGTTGTTCGTAGTTCGGTTAGGCTCATTATCCCTCAGGCCGTCTACCGCTTCGACCACCACGCCGTCGGCCGGTGATGATATCACTTGGCCGAACGCATAGTAGTCCTCGTTCCTGAGCCCTTCCGCGGAGTGCGAGCTACCGTTGTCGTCGAGCATTATCATATCGAGGGCGTATTTCTCGGCCGCATCATCATGGTGATAATTGAGCTCCTTGGTGTCGCCGCCCCAGAAAACGAACCAGCTACCCTTGAAAGGTAGCTGGAATATCATAGGTTGCCCCATAAGAGCCTTACTTTTCGGAGGTGTTCAGAAGGCCCTTCTTCTTGAGGGTGCGGATAGCCTGGGTGCTAAGCTTCATCCTGACCTTCTTGCCGTCGACCATCAATGTCTTGGACTGTAGGTTAGGTTTCCAGACTTTCTTGGTATGGCGCTGGGAAAAGCTGATGTTATGGCCATACTGCTTGCCTTTGCCGGTTATATCACACTTCTGCATAAGGTGTTATTCTAGCGAATCTTATCTGTTTAGTCAACTCGCTCTATGATGGATTTAAGCCTAGGGCTAAGATTATCAAGCAGTTGCTGCACGGTTTTGCCGCTGGCGGGGTCTTTGATCCCTGGATCTATGTCGCAGAGCGGTTTAAGTACGAATTCGCGTCCAATCAGCGCTTCGTGGGGAATAGTAAGGTCCTTGGTCTGTATGCGCAAGTCGTCGTAGAAGATGATGTCTATATCTATCTGGCGCGGTCCGAACCGGAAACTCCATGTGCGTCCGGCGTCCTGCTCGACTTTTTTGACAAACTTCAACAGTTCTTCGGGCTCCAGATCGGTTTCGCCCCTTATAGCGGTATTCAGGAAGTCCGGCTGCTCTGCATATTCCACGGCCCGAGACTTATAGACGTGGCTCTGCTCTATGTCGTGTACGGAAGCGCCTAGCAGCTTTATGGCCTGGTTGATATGGGCCATTGAGTCACCCATATTGGATCCTAGGGCCAGATATATGGTCGCCATGACTTCATACTATCATGGGCCCCACCCATTGCGATATGATATATGTCATGTTGAGCTTGGTAGGCATACTGAACGTCACGCCTGACAGTTTCAGTGACGGTGGACAATTCCTTGATCCGGACGCTGCGGTGCGCAGGGCGGCACGTATGTTTAATGATGGCGCCGCCCTGGTGGATGTAGGAGCTGAGAGCACGAGGCCGGGTGCCGAACCCATACCATCAGAGGTAGAATGGCAAAGATTGATGCCAGTATTACAACGATTAAACGAGCTTTATCCTGAGCAAATATCTGTGGACACGTACCATCCGGAGACGGCTGCGCGGGCTTTGGCGCTCGGGCCGATCATCATCAACGACATCACGGGCGTGGCCGATCCG
>CAZSAN010000077.1:0-3522 GCA_964604985.1 uncultured Candidatus Saccharibacteria bacterium
GTTGATCAGGTTGCCTACGAACCCCGAACCGGTGTTGATGATCGTATTGCCCGCGACGGTCAGTACGGAACCTGCCTGGCTCAGTATGGAATCAGCGATCGACTGCGAGGCGGTGAATACCGGTATCACACCGGCCGTACCGCCGGGCGTCGTGACTCCCGTGCCGCTGCCCGCGCAGTTACCCAGCTCTACCGTACAAAGGGTCTGCGTACCGGCGCTGAGCGGCGCGGGCAGATCATAGGTCACGACGCCCGGCAGCATGCCGCCCAGACGCAGCGTACCGGTGTTGGAGCCGGAACCGTCATAGAATGTTATGCCGCCTGCGGTGCTAGCCGTGCCCAGTGTCAGATCGCCACCCTGGACAGCCAGCGTACCGGCAGTTACGACATCGCCCCCGTTGGTCACCACGAAGCTATCGCTGCCGGAGCCTTGCAGCTGCAACAGGTCGCCGCCGCCGGTGTTGTTGATGTAGATCGAACTGCCTGAACCGCTGTCCGCCTGCGCGGTACCCGGCTGCAGCTCCACGGCCGTGCCAGGGCCTACGGCACAGCTATAACCGGTGGTGCATATGGTCTGCGAAGAAGGACCCGTGGTCGGCAGGACGAACGTGCGCCCACCCGCCACGAAGCTGATGTTATCGCTGCCGGCGGATATGTTCAGGTTGTTGCCCGGTGTCGTCTGCTGCAAGGTAGCTACCTTCAGCGTACCGTTCACGGTCAGACCGCCGAAGGTTGGTGTAGAACTTACAGCTATACTCTGAGGCAAGGATAGTTTGACGCTGCCAGTAGAGGCGGAAACATTGATCTGATTCGCAGTCCCGGACAGGCTGACCACGCCGACGTTGCTGATGGTGGTGCCGTTGATGGAAATACCTGAGCCTGAGCCCAGCGTCACGGCGCCGGTAAGACCCTGGAGGCTAGTAACCCCGTTACTGCTATGGCTAGCCAGTTGTTGTAAAACTGAATTGGACAGGTTTAATTGATTATTTACAACACTCAGCCCGTTGCCCAGGCCTATGTCCCCGCTGGCCCCACCTACGGAACTGACGTGTTTAGGCGATAAGCTTACGAACTTGGTGCCGTTGTAGTAATAAAGTTGATTGGTAGTCTGGTCGTAGTAAATCTCACCTGCAGTAGGTGTTTTAGGGGTCGTTGTAGGAGATATAACGAGATCGTTGCTCACCTTTAGCTGGCCATTGATGGTCAGCTGATTGGATTCGCCGATCTGAAGCTGTCGGTTGATGTCAAGGTTATCCAAGGATATCTTGCCGTTGCTATAATCCGCCAGCTGGTTGCCTGATTGCCCGGAACCGGTATCGTGCTTGGAGAGCAGCATCAGGCCGCCCACGCCCACCAGCAGTATGATCGCCAGGGCCGCTCCGGTGACGGCGAATGCCAACCTGTTCAGTCGAAAAAGTGAGAAGCGCCCGCGTCCTTGCGGCCTGGACTCTGCAGCCCCATAGAAGTCCGTGCCATCGTCCTGCCGGCCCTGCTCCAGGGATGCCACCTGCTGGGCGACAGTGGCGGAGGGAGGCGGAACCGCGCTTGGCGCAAGGCTACCGGTAGACGCTACCGGAGCAGGGCCGGCAGCGGTGGTGTCCGGTTCTGACTCCAGGGATTCTGCGGGCGGCGTGACTACCGGCTGCGAGACGGGAGGTTCGGCCACCGGTACGGATGCGGGCGGCGCGCCGGCAGCTTCAGACCCGGTAGGCTTGTATAGCTTTACCGGTATCTTCTCACCTGGCGATGGAATCGCAGGAGAGCCTACGGCACCCCTTTCGTCGCCAAGCACGGGCGTAAAGACATGGGTGCGCGTAAGTTCCGCGGCCAACCGCTGAAACTCCTTGCCTAGATCAGACTCTAAGCGTTTAGCTTTCTGTAATGCCTGAGCCCGTAGGCCCCTCTGCAAACGCTTGCGGCAAACCGGCGAACAGGTCTTAGCGTCACTCCTCCCTCTGAAGGAAGACCTACAAACCTGACATGTCCTGGCTTTTCTTGTGGCCATTTCTTCCGGCCTTCTGATTTATGTTTTACACTTGCGAAATTTTGCGCAAATATATTGTTCAGTATAGGTGCTTATTTGTGACCGGTCAACCTGTTATAGCCGTGTCATAATCTCGCACGAAATGCCGGACCAGGACATGCCCATTGTCACACTTTTTTGACCGTACAGATTTTGATCACCCCAGTTATACTTTGTGGCTGTCAGTACCTCTGGCCACGTTCTATGACCGTTTGCCGAAGGTAAGGGCCGCTTGCCCCGGCCTGCGATAACGTCCGTGTAATGAAAGTTATCCACAGGCAGCGGGGTCCCTCCCCGTGAGTACGCATAAGGGGTGCGGGTCAGCGTAGAAGGAAGAAGACCGTCACCGCGGCGACCATAGTGGTTAGAACAGCCATCACCAGGACTGATGTCAGCGTCCGGAATACGCTGTATTTTGCCAAGGGGTTCCGCCCCACGGACACTATGCTGCCGTAAATCGATGCATACACCAGCGTCACCAAGGCCAGCAATGATACGGCAACCACCACTAGGCTGGAAATCACTCTCACGTTGGAAACGGTGTGACCGGTGATGGACCTGGCAAGTCTTTGCAGACCGGTAAGGCTATCCGAACCGCCCGCGCTCACGCCTACGGCTATGCTCACGCGGGCATAGCCGACGCGTATATCGTGGCTCCGGTGATATTTATCGGTCACCTTGCGATCGACCCCCTGCGAAGCAGAGTTGAAATCCGTCTGCGCCAGACCGATCACATGGGATCCAGGCTGAGCTTTCACGCCTATGCCGTCGAAAGGTGACACCTCTACCTGATCACCGGTCCTTATGTCGCCGTTCAAGGTACTTACCAAGGCGTTCGCCGTACCGTTGGTAGCCACCTGTATGGTGCCTGGTCCGGCATCCACGGCTATCAGCGAATCGTCCTTAGTGACCACCACTCCCAATAACCGCGAGCCATTGCTGACGTTGGCGGCCTGCACGTGATCCGAGCGCTTAGAGTCAAGGCTTACCAGGCTGCCTTCCTTAAGCTTTGAAGACGTCTGATACGAATGCGAGATATTGGCAGAGGAAGCAGCCACCGGAGCCAGCGCCGATAACGTGAAGGCCAACATTAAAACGCTCACCAACCTCATAAAGCGACCTCTACGCATGATGGTTATGATTATAGCACTAAGCCGGTCCATCGCCCCTCCGGCCTGTAATCATATATTTATTCAAGTAAATATTACAGCTATATAACAGATATAAATGGCGACTGATGATGTAAGATTATCATCAAAATCATTACAAAATGCCCCTGCCGGAAGCTACCGTCAATAACGATCAACCGAAATGAGGATTATCGGTCCATGGGTGGGGATGCCTTCTTTGGATACCATCCCGCATGCCCTGCCGATTGTTGGGATCGTCCTTTTCCAACTTTCCGTAGAACGCGCGGCGTTGCTCTTCCACGCTGAGCGTGGGCGGCACTGAAGTGCCTTCGGCAGCGGGTTGCTCCGGCACGGCGCCTTCGCCGGCCTC
>CAZSAN010000078.1:0-5681 GCA_964604985.1 uncultured Candidatus Saccharibacteria bacterium
CCGGACGGTCTCTATAGGGGCCAGGATATTCTCAGAAGCTCCCGGCAAAGCGCAAGTGCCAGGAACCTGGGAAAAGAAAACTTCGTTGGTTTGAGATACAAAGTAGGTGCCCGCGGTGATAATCATACCTATCCCAAGCGTGCTGATAATTAAAATTATACGTTTACTCATGCTCGCCCCTTATCTTGCCCCCCAGGGTGCGCAGTTCGTGCAGCGCTTTTCTGGCCTGCTCCTTGTCGGGCGGTTTGCCGTGCCAGCGGAAATCATATTCCATAAAATCGACACCCTTGCCCGGCACGGTATGGGCTATTATCATCACCGGCTTGTTCTCTATGGCGCGCCCCATGGCGCAGGCGTCGATCACCGCCTCTATGTCGTTGCCGTCGATCTCTATCACATGCCAACCGAAAGCCTGCCACTTGGCCTTCAGGTCTTCAAGCGGCATAACCTCTTCCGTCGGACCGTCGATCTGGATGTTATTACGGTCTGTGAACGCGATTATGTTATGCAGTTTTTCCTTGCCGGCCAGCATGGCGGCTTCCCAGACATTGCCTTCATCCTGCTCGCCGTCGCCCGTTACCACATAGATCCAGCGCCTGGACTGTCCGTCCATGCGCATGGCCAGAGACATGCCGCAGGCCTGGGACAGTCCGCAACCCAAAGGCCCGCTGGTATTCTCCAGTCCTGGCAGCTTGGTGCGTTCCGGATGACCTTGCAGGCGTGAGCCTAACCGGCGCAGCGTCATGAGCTCCTGTTTTGGAAAGAAACCGGCGTGCGCCATCGTGGCGTACTGCACGGGCACGCAGTGACCGTTAGACAGCAGGAAGATGTCGCGTTCATCCCAATCAGGATTCTTCGGATCATAATTCATCACGTCGAAGTAAAGCGCCGTGAATATATCCGCCAGACCCAGGGGGCCGGCCGAATGTCCACTGCCGGCGTGCTCCAGCATCCGGATGACATCCTCGCGGATGTCATTGGCTATGGTCTGAAGGCGTTCTACGGGTAATTTCTGCACGCTTTAGAGGCTCTTAACTAATGCCTCCAGTTTAGCATAAGCCTCTTGGGGGTCGTCCGCCTTATGTATGAAGCCGCCGACACCGAAGACGTCGACGCCGCCCTCGGCCAAACGCCTGATGTTATCGGCGTTGACCCCGCCATCCCATGCTATCTCAATCCCGGGGAAGCGCTCGCGTACTTCCCGGACCTTCTCTAGCAAGCCGAAGTCCACCTTGCTGCCGCCGTGGCGGCCTAGATTGCCGCTGAATATCATGGCGTGATCGACATGGTCAAGTATCGGTGACACACTTGCTACGCTAGTCTCCTGCAATAGCGCCAGCCCCGCCTTGATACCGGCAGCCCTTAATTGATCGGCGAATCTGGCGTGATCTACGTCAGCCTCGGCCTGGATGATGACCAGATGCGGTTTAAGCTTGATGAGCTGCTCTAGGTACGGTCCGGGCTTCTGGTACATCAGGTGTATATCAGCTATGATGCCCTCCGGCCACCATATGGTTTGCAGCGGCGGAGATGTAGTAGGCGCGAATACCCCATCCATCATATCTATATGTATACGTTTGGCGAACTTCTGGAGCAGCTCCATCTGGGATCTGTAGTCATGGGTGTCGAACGCCGTGACAGTAGGGCATACGGTACTCATGCCTGAGCCCCCCTATGGAACCAGCCGGCTACGAAGCCTACCGACATACCCAGCGCTTGCAATACGATGCTCGCTATATAAGCCACTGACAGAGGTAACAATATCCATCCGCAACCCGAAAAGGGGCCACCGCCACAACTGTTAGCGGTTACGAATAGGCCTTGCAAACCGATGGCCAGAAGTATCGCTTCGGGGATGTAGCTGCCATACAGCGCGCCTTTCCAGATCGACTGAGCCAGACGGTCTTTGCCGTGTCGCCACCAGAACCGTCCGATCAGATACGTTACCGTCAATCTGATGCCATATAACGCCAATAGCACCAGTCCTACCATCCCTATATAAATGATGCTAAAGGAATCCTGCCATCCGTAAGTAGCGTAGTTATACGCCCTGTCAGCCTGATTATCCCTGAATACCGCCACCATCAACAATAGGCTCATGAAGCACCCATAGATAGCATATGGGCGCAGCGAAGCGGGAATCATGCCAATCCGTCCAACTTCCTTACGCGTCGGCTATGGCGCTCGGCTTCGTCATAAGGGGTCTGGATCCATACCTGTATAGCCTGCTTCATCTCGTCCAATGACAGGAAACGCCCTGACAGGCTGAGCATGTTTGCGTGATTATGCTGGCGGGACAACCGTAGGATCTCGTAGGGATCGTCACTGGTATTGCCTTCTGCGTCGATCGCGGCCTTTGCCTTTGCGGGCGCGTAGAAAAGCGTGCAACGCACACCCTTGATGCGGTTGGCGGCCATGGCTTCGCCCTGGCCGCTGCCACCCATGATGATCCCGACCTCGCATTCGCCTTTGGCTACAGCCTCGGCGGCCGGAAATATGAAAGCGGGATAATCGTCTGCCGGGTCGAATGCCTGAGGTCCGAAATCCTGGCACACATGTCCTTCGGATTCCAACCACGTCTTAAGATGTTTCAGAGCCTCAAACCCGGCATGATCAGTAGATACGGCTATCCTCATCTGTTTTATATTATAGTCCCGGCTTGAAGGCGGCAAGTTTACTTCTTTGCATGGAGCAGACGGCCGGTGTCAGCTACCACTTCCACCAGACGGTTGGAATAACCCCATTCGTTGTCGTACCAGGCCACTACCTTAAGCATGTTGTCACCGATGACAGCGGTCAGGTTAAGGTCGACTATGGCGGAATGGCTGTTGCCTATGAAGTCGCCGCTGACCAATTCTTCCTCTGTGACGTCCAATATACCCTGGTAATATGGCTCCTTGGCCGCCTTCTTGAAAGCTGCATTGACCTCGTCAACGGTCACCTTCTTCTTCGTGATGATCACGAAGTCGCTCAATGAGACGACCGGCGTGGGTACGCGTACGCTCATGCCGCCGAATATGCCTTGGAGAGCTGGCATCGCCTTGCCGGCCGCTATGGACGCACCCGTGGTCGTGGGAACTATATTTTCCGCCGCGTTACGAGCTTCGCGTAGGTCTTTTGCAGGAGCATCCTGTAGCTTCTGCGATGCGGTGTAGCTATGTACCGTGGTCATCATGGCCTTGTCGATACCGAAGTTATCCTCGATGACAGCTGCCACCGGTGTTATACAGTTAGTGGTGCACGATGCGTTGCTTATTATATCCCCGGCTTTTTCGAGCTTGTCCTCGTTGACGCCTAGGACTATGGTCACCGCTTCGTCAGCATGGTCGCCCTTGGCCGGCGCGCTTAGTACCACTTTCTTGGCTCCGGCCTTGATGTGGGCCTGCGCGAGTTCAGGCTTAACAAAGAAGCCGGTCGATTCGATGACGACGTCTACCTCGTGCTTCTTCCATGGCAGCGCGGCCGGATCCTTCTCGGCCAGTACCACTATATGCTTGCCTTTTACTATGATGCCCTTGTCATCAAACCCGACCTTATGATCATAAGTACCATAATTACTGTCATATTTAAGAAGGTGGGCCAGGGTCTTGGTATCTGTCAGATCGTTAATAGCCACTATTTCCAGATCGCTGCGTTCGAACGCTACCTTGAAAGCGTTACGCCCTATCCTGCCGAACCCATTGATCGCCACTCGTGTCTTCATACGTAAGTACCCTTCTTTTTCCTTTATGTTTATTTTAAATGCTTATCCAGCTATTGTAAAAGGCACGGGCCGATGAATCAAATCTGCAGCCTCAGCGATCTACCTCGCGGCCTTGGGATTCCGGCAATGCCAACAGATCGTCAAGATTGCGTAGAGACTCGAATACGTCGCCATTTTCATACAAGTAACTCTGGCCCAGGTGGCCCTTAGGATCCATTACCTCTTTCTTCAGATCGCTGAATGCCATAGGTTTCACGTCTATCTTTTCGCCGGGATCTAACACCGGCTCATGTTTCGATTCAACGTCGCGGGCCAGGAACAGATACATGAACCATTCGATCTTTCGATAAGGCTGGCTGACCTTTATGAGCCGCCAGTTCTTAAAAACATAGCCGGTTTCCTCCAGGATTTCGCGCTTGGCGGCGGCCAGCACGTCAGTATCTTCCGGATCGACCCGACCGCCCGGGAAACTCCGTCGTGAACCCAGATGGGGCTGTTCGTCATCGATGACCAGCACCTTGCCGTCCACCACGCAGATTACGTTTACGGTGTCGGGGCGTTTGAGCATCTCGAACCGGTGCTCCGATCCGTCGAATAGTTTCTGCGGCCATTGGTACACGTCGAAAATCATTCCCTGGAATACCAGCTCAGCCTGGTCCGGTACCAGTACGCTGTCCGTGGGTATGATCTTCTTCATGCTATTTCTTGTAGCGTTCGATGGATTCAGCGATGATCTTCTTGGCGTCTTCGATGTCGCCCCAGCCCAGGACTTTCGTGGTGCCTGGCTTCTTTAGGTCCTTGTAGTGGCTGAAGTGCTCAGCGACCTTCTGCTTCCAGCGCTCACCCAGGTCATCTACGCTCTTGATAGAGTCGCCCGTATCCCGGTCGTCGGCCGGTACCACGACGATCTTGTGGTCCATGTCGCCGTCATCCTCGAAGTTCATGACGCCTATCACGCGAGCCTCCAACCATACGCCAGTAGGAATCGGCTCCGCGCAGACGACCAGCGTATCCAGCTCGTCGCCGTCTTCGTCTAGAGTCTGCGGTATGAATCCGTAGTTGACGGGCTTGGCATATATGCTCGGTTCCACGCGGTCCAGCATGAATGCGGCGCGCTTCCGATCCCACTCTATCTTCAGGAAGCTGCCTTCCGGAATCTCTACCACGGTGTTAACGCTGCCGTCCTGATAATCTCCCGGCTCCAGGACTTGGTTGAAATCAGCCATAAAGTCTACCTCCTTGCTTACCTTAGCACTTTGTTCTTCATGGATATTGTACACTAAGGGTTATGAAAGTTATCGGCCACCGCGGCGCGCGCGGCCTGGCTCCGGAAAACACGATAGAAGGCCTGGAAAAGGGGCTTGAACACCATGTTGATGAGCTGGAGATCGATTTACGCGTGACCAAAGACGGTGCCGTGGTCTTGCACCATGACCGCAACCTGACAGATCCTGACGGCAAGAGACATCTGATATCCGAACATACATACAAAGAGCTCGCAGCACATAAGAAGGACCTGCCGACCCTGGATGCGGTCCTGGACTCCATAGGTCACAAAGTACCGCTGTACATAGAGCTCAAGCACGGCGAGCCGACGCAACCCGTGATCGGGATATTAAGGCGGCGTCTATCGGGCGGCTGGAAGCCTGAGCATTTACTGTTGGGGTCCAAGAGCCAGAAGATTCTGCGGGAACTGCACAAATCACTGCCCGAAATAGAAAAGATAGTCATAGAACCTTTGAGCGGCATAAGGGCCGCGCGCAGAGCCAGACAGGTAGATACAAAACACCTCAGCATGCAGCAATTATGGTTGTGGTGGGGTTTCATATGGATGATGAAGCGCCGGGGCTGGCAGCTTTACGGTTATGCAATCAACGACCCCGAAAAGGCCCGCAAATGGGAGCGATGGGGGCTGGCCGGCGTCATCACTGATTATCCGGATCGTTTTGAGAAGTAGTCTATACTTAGATCCATGAGG
>CAZSAN010000079.1:0-3439 GCA_964604985.1 uncultured Candidatus Saccharibacteria bacterium
CCCTGACCGTCATAGGTCTTCATGTTGCGCTGCAGATATTCCATTATGGCTGGCTCGAATACATAGCCGCTGACGGACGCCAGATCGGACGGAGCCTTGTCGCGCGAACCGGGTTTTTCAACTATGGTAGTGGCATCTACCAATCCCGGGCTAATTTCCTTGCCCGCGACATAGCCGTAGCGTTTGTAGTCGGCATCAGCGTCCCTGCGCACGCAGGCCAGTGCCGAGCCGCCATGTTCCGATTGCGCGTCGATCAGCTGCTTGAAGCGTGTGGGCTGCGCCTGTACGAAGTCATCCGCGAAGGTATAAACAAAAGGCTCGTCATTGATAATGTGTGCGGCATTGAGTATGGGCGTACCCGTACCATAAGGGCCTTTCTGGCGTATGTAAGCGAAGTTCGCAAGCTCTGATATCCTGCTGGTGGCCTCAAGCAAGGCATCCTTGCCACCCTTTTCCAGATTGTTGCGCAGATCGGCGCTGATGTGGTCGAAGTGGTCTTCTATCGTCCGTTTGTGGTAGCCGGTGACGATTACGATATCGGTGATGCCTGCCTCGACCAATTCCTCGACGATGTGCTGTATGATGGGCTTGTCGATGAGCGGCAGCATCTCCTTGGGCATGGCCTTCGTCTGCGGCAGGAACCTGGTTCCGAATCCGGCCGCGGCGATGACTGCTTTCGTCACTTTCTGCGTTGCCATGACATAGATTGTATCATGCCATCCCTACGTTGCCAGGCCGTGCTGCCATAATGTCATTCGCCTACTATTAATTTGATTTATCTGCCAGACCGTAGCAGTGGTCGGGCGTTTCGCTATACCAGATATGGTACCCTTCGGCGAAGAACTTGACGCAGCAGGTGACCTTACAGCCCTAGCTGCTTCTTGATCATCTCCTGGGCCAGCGATGGGTTGGCCTGACCCTTGCTGACCTTCATAACCTGGCCCACCAGGAAGCCTATGGCCTTCATCTCGCCGTTTTTGACGTCTGCGGCGGCCTGCGGGTTGTCAGTTATGACCTGCTCCACTATCTTGGCGATCTCGCCCTCGTCCGAAACCTGGATGTAGCCCTTCTCTTTTGCCAGGGCTTCTATATCCTTAGGGACGGCATTCAGGGTGAAGGCATCGTTAATAAGGTCTTTGGCCCGCGAGGAACTCAGCTTGCCGTCATTCGTAAGCTTATATATCTGAGGCAAGACATCTGCCCATTCATGTTTGGTGAACTTATCCGAGCCGGTGCGAAGCGGCTCGATGATGTTGACGAACGTATTGGTTATCCACTTGGCGAAATCCTTATCGGACAGATTGGCTTCTATGAACTCAAGGTACTCATATTCGGGCAGGCCGGCCTGCATGTCGATCATCAGCTCCACAGTCTTGCCGTCGACGCCCAGACCATCCAGTCGCTTACGCCACTCATCAGGCATCACCGGCATCTCGGCTTTGATACGGTCTATATAATCCTGCTCCAAGATCACGGGCGGAATATCCGGTTCCGGCATGTAGCGATAGTCTTCGGCATCCTCCTTGGAACGCTGGCTGAAGGTCTTCTGCTTGGCGTCGTCCCAGCCGCGCGTCTCCTGGACGATCTTCTTGCCGTGCTCCAGCAGATCGGCCTGCCGCCTGACCTCGTATTCGACGGCTTTCTCGACGGCACGGAAGCTATTGAGGTTCTTGGTCTCGGTCCGGGTGCCCAGGTCTTCATCCGGGCTTATACTGACATTGACGTCAAAACGCATATTGCCGTAATACAGATTGGCATCGGACACGCCGGCGTACTTCATGCGCAAGTACAGCTCACGGGCGTAGGCCTTGGCTTCGGCCGCGGTATGCATGTCGGGCTCCGAGACTACCTCAAGCAATGGCGTACCGGCGCGGTTTAAGTCGACCAGGCTGTAGTCAGCGCCTGCAGGGTGGGTGTTCTTTCCGGCGTCCTCTTCCAGGTGGGCGCGAGTAATACCGACTTTCTTGGGCTTACCGTCGACCTCTATGGTGACTATGCCCCGGGTGATTATAGGCTCGTCGTACTGGCTGATCTGGTAACCCTTGGGTAGATCAGGGTAAAAATAATGCTTGCGGTCGAACTTGCTGAACGGTTCCGGTTCGGCGCCTAGGGCGAAGGCCGCCCTGGAGGCCAGATGCACAGCTTCTTCATTCAGTACGGGAAGCGCGCCCGGCAGCCCGAAACAGATGTGGCTGACCAGCGTGTTGGGAGGAGCCTCGCGTGCGTCATTGCCTACGGCCGCGAACAGCTTGGTCTTCGTCTTTAGCTGTACATGGCATTCTATGCCTATGGTGGGGCGGTACTTGGCAAGTATCTTATCGTCTATCATGATGACGGCAAAGCCCCCAGATCGCGCAAAGCCTGGCGGAAGCCGGCCAAGGCATCTATCACGTCCTTTTTCTTCAGTTTGCGCACGTCGACGTCCTCCTGGGAGATGCGCTTGCGCAGCTTATGGCCCAGCCATACCATCTCGTTATCGGTGAGGGCGTGCTGGGCAGCGACCAGGCGTTCGCCGGTGTTCTTGCCTTTGTATCCGGCCTTCTTGAGCGCCTCGGAAAGCAGGTCGTCGGCCTCGACTATGGCCTGCGGCCAGGTCTTTCGGCTGGCGCAGTGCTTCTGCAGCTCGTGCCAGCGGCCTACGAAATGCTTGGATTTGATACGGCGCCTGGGCCGCTTGAGCCGCGGCAGCCTCATGCTAGGACGCCTTCTGCCGTCCTGGCCATCTCGAGCAATGCTCTGTCGGCCCGTTGCGGAGCCATTATCTGCAGTCCTACGGGT
The DNA here is from genome assembly GCA_964604985.1 of uncultured Candidatus Saccharibacteria bacterium. Taxonomy (GTDB): domain Bacteria; phylum Patescibacteriota; class Saccharimonadia; order Saccharimonadales; family UBA4665; genus CAZSAN01. The sequence continues at coordinate 2,779 of CAZSAN010000079.1, forward strand.
AGCCCCGCTATCATACCGGCCGGTACGCTTATGGAACAAATGCCCGCCAGGTTAGAGGCCGTGACAAGTAGGTCGGCCAGGTACATCTTAAGCGGATCGTCAGTCTTCTCGCCTATCTTGAATGGCAACGTGGGTGATACTGGGCCGACCAAGAAGTCATATCGTTTGAAGGCTTCTTCGAACTCTTTCATCAGCTTGGTACGCACCGTCTGGGCTTTCAGGTAGTAAGCCTCATAGTAGCCGCTGGACAATACGTGCGTACCGATCATGATGCGGCGCTTGGCCTCGGCCCCGAACCCACGCGAACGGCTCTGCGTATAGCTTTCATCAAGCGTCTTGGCCTCCTTATAGCTATAGGGGTACCTTTGACCGTCGTACCGGCTCAGATTACTGCTTACTTCCGCAGGGCAGATTATGTAGTAGACGGCTACGGAGAGCGGCATAGTCGGTATACTGACCTCGCCCACCTGCGCGCCAGCCTTCTTGAGCTTTTCGACAGCCTTTGTTATGGCCTCCCGGACCTCGGGATCGACGTTCTCATCCATGTATTCCCGCAATATGGCGACCTTCTTGCCTTTCAGGCCGTCACTACTATCATCAAGCTCATAGCCCAGCGGATCCCTTTCTATGGTCGTGCCATCCAGTTCGTCGCGGCCGGCCA
>CAZSAN010000080.1:0-3462 GCA_964604985.1 uncultured Candidatus Saccharibacteria bacterium
TGCCGGAGCGGACCACCACGGTATCGCCTTTCTTCAGGCGTATCTTGTAAACGGTAGTCTTATTCTTGTCAGACATCATAGTACCTCCGGTGCTAATGAGACTATCTTGGCGTAGCCCTGATCGCGCAGTTCGCGAGGCACCGGCCCGAATATGCGGGTAGCGCGCGGCTGGTTGTCGTCACCGATTATGACGGCGGCATTGTCGTCGAACTTGATGGTGGAGCCGTCCTTGCGCCTGATAGCGTTCCTGGTACGCACTACCACGGCCTTGACCACGCTCTTCTTCTTGACCGTGCCGTTAGGGCTGGCCTGCTTGACCGTGGCGACTATTATGTCGCCGACCTTGGCGTAACGATGCCTGGTACCGCCTAGTACGCGGATGCACAGGATCTCGCGGGCGCCGCTGTTGTCGCAGACCGTCAGCCGGCTTTCCTGCTGGATCATTCGGCGGCCTCCTTCTCCGGGCTTTCCTCATCGTCAGCCTTGGCCTTGGTAGCCGGACGTTCGGGCTCATCAGCCTTCGTGGCTGCCAGCGAATCGGCGCGCAGAGCCGGCTTCTCTATTATGCGGTCCAGCTTGTGATGCTTGCGCCGGCTTACGGGACGAGTCTCGACTATTGCTACCTTGTCGCCTACCTCGGCTTCGTTCTTGTCGTCATGCGCCATGAACTTCTTGCTGACCGTATACTGCTTACGGTACAGCGGATGCGTCTTGCGAGTCTGTACGGTCACCACTATGGTCTTGTCGCCCTTGCTGGAGGACACGGTACCTATGAGTTGTCTAGCCATTACTTAGCCTCCTTCATCAGGGCTTCACTTAGCACCGTTAGCATGCGGGCCAGGTCCTTGCGCTTATTTCGTATGGCGCGGGCATTCTGGATCTCGCCCAGGTGCAGGCGGCGCTTCAATTCTGTTCTCTCTTCACGCATCTTGGTGCTTTCGGCTGCCAGTTCAGCGGTGGACAATTTTCTAATGTCTGCGACCTTCATGATCAGGACTCCTCCCTCTTCAGGAACCTGGTCTTGACCGGAAGCTTGTGGGCTGCCAGGCGCATAGCCTCACGCGCAGCCTCTTCGGGGACACCCTGCATCTCGAACATGATGGTGCCGGGGCGGACCTTGGCCACGTAGAACTCAGGGTTGCCCTTACCGCTGCCCATTTTCACATCCTGGGGCTTGCGGCTGACCGGTGTATGCGGGAATATGCGTATCCATATCTTGCCGCCACGCTTGATATAGCGGGTCATGGCTTGGCGGGCGGCCTCTATTTGCCTGGACGTTATACGTTCCTGGCCTTGGGCCTGCAGGGCATAGTCGCCGAAAGCGATGTAATTGCCTGACACGGCGACGCCGCGAATGCGGCCTTTGCGCACCTTGCGGTGCTTCATACGGTTCGGCAGTAACATTACTGGACCTCCCCCTTATAGATCCAGACCTTCACGCCTATGATGCCGGCCGGTGTCTGGGCGTTCACCTGCGCGTAGTCGATGTCAGCGCGTATGGTGTGCAGCGGTACGGATCCGGCGACCTCTTTCTCGCGCCGCGACATCTCTGCTCCGTTGAGACGGCCCGAGACTTCTATGCGTATGCCTTTGGCGCCAGCGCGCATCGTAGCGGCAGCGGTCGATTTGATGGCTCGGCGGAAACTCATACGCCGCTCAAGCTGATGCGCTATGTTCTCAGCCACCAGTTTGGCATAAAGATCAGGCTTCTTGACTTCCTCTATATTGATGCGCGTGGGCGTGCCGCCGTATATCTTCTCTATCTCGTTCTTCAGTTCGGTCGCGCCGGAGCCGCCGCGCCCTATTACCACACCGGCCTTGGCCGTTGCTATGGTCACGGTCACCAGGTTGGGCGTGCGCGTGATCTCTACCTTGTTGATAGAGGCCCGGCTGCCAAGCTTGTTAGATATAAGGCGTCGGACCGCCAGGTCGTCCTTTAGGAATTTTGCGTATTCGCGCTTATCTACGAACCACTTGCTGCGCCAGTCTTTGTTGACCTGCAGGCGCATCGAAATCGGATTAACTTTCTGTCCCATTACTTGGCCTCCTCGGTCTTAGGTTCATCTTTGGCGGCTGCTTTAGCGGCGGTCTCCGGCTTCTTGGCTGCCGGTTTCTTCGGTTCGCGCTTCTCTCCATCGACTACCACGCGTATATGCGAGGTCTTGCGTTGGAAGCGCAGAGCGCGGCCATGGGCTACGGGGCGGTAGCGCTTGAGCCTTGGGCCGGGCGTCACGGCGATCTCGGTGATCTGAAGCGTGGCCGGCTTGTAATCGTGATTGTGATCGGCGTTAGCCTTGGCGCTCTTTATGACCTTGCTCACGGCCAAGGCGCTGCGCCGCGGCGTATGTTCAAGTATGACCAGTGCGTCCTCGACGCTGCGGCCGCGGACCAACGAAGCCACTACCGACACTTTGCGAGGGCTCAGGCGTACTCCTTTGGCGACTGCTTTGACTGCCATGATTATTTACCCTTCGCTAACTTACCGCCGTGGGAGCGGAACTTACGTGTAGGCGCAAACTCACCGAGCTTATGGCCTACCATGTTCTCCGTTATGAACACGGGTACGTGGACCTTGCCGTTATGAATGGCCAAGGTCTTACCTACGAATTCCGGCGCTATGGTGCTATGACGCGCCCAGGTCTTGATGATGGTACGGTCATTATCGCCCAACGCCGCCACCTTCTTGGCGAGTTTGAAATCTATGAACGGTCCTTTCTTAAGTGATCGACTCATCTATTATCTCCTCTTCGCCGTATGGCGGCTCCTTACTATGAATCTGTCCGTGCTCTTGCGGCGGCGGGTCTTATAACCCAAGGTCTTCTGGCCCCAGGGCGTCTTGGGTGCCGAACCGTGGTTCTTGCCACCACCGATACCATGGCGTCCACCATCACCACCGCCATGCGGGTGATCCGCAGCATTCATAACGACACCGCGAACGGATGGACGCTTGCCCTTATGGCGACTGCGTCCGGCCTTACCTACCTTGACGTTCTGGTGCTGTTCATTACCCACCACGCCTATCGAGGCGCTGCAGTTCTCGTTCACTAGGCGGACTTCGCCGCTAGGCATCCTGAGCTGGGCATAGCCGCCGTCACGGCCCATGAGCTGGGCGCCGGTGCCGGCACTACGCACCATCTGTGCGCCGCCGCCGACCTTCATCTCTATGGCATGGACGGTGCTGCCCACCGGAATATTCTTCAGGGGTAGACGGTTACCCGACTCTATGGCAGCTTCTTCGCCGCTGACTACCGTCTGGCCGACTTTCATGCCCTGGGCCGCCAGTATGTAGTGATAGGTGCCGTCCTTTTCCTTGATGCGGGCGATGCGAGCGCTACGGTTAGGGTCGTATTCTATATGCTCGATGACGGCGCTCTTGCCAGGAGCAAGCTTGAAGTTGACGATCCTGTAGAACTTCTTGGCACCGCCGCCCTTATGACGGGTAGTGATGCGGCCCTGGTTGTT
>CAZSAN010000081.1:0-2215 GCA_964604985.1 uncultured Candidatus Saccharibacteria bacterium
GTTATCGGGCCAGGCCTGGAGCCTTCGGCAGACAACCGTATGCTGATAGAAAAGCTGCTTGATAGGATCAGGCTCCCCATGGTACTGGACGGCGGCGCCTTGGGCGCGTTGAGGCACCACTTGGACCGTCTCGACAGTGCAGTAGCGAAACCTTTGATACTCACACCGCACACTGGCGAGTTCGAGCGCCTATCCGAAACCCAGCTGCCGGAAAACCGGGCGGAAATGAAGCCTATAGCTTCCGATTTCGCCGAGGATCATGGACTTATCCTGGTATTAAAGGGCGAGCCCACCTATGTGGCGCAGATGGATGGCACTGTCTATGAGAATACGACCGGCAACCCAGGCCTGGCTACCGCCGGTACGGGCGATGTCCTGTCGGGGGTCATAGCCGGTATGACGGCGCAGGGTATAGACCCTGCTGGTGCTGCCAAAGCGGCAGTCTACCTGCATGGTCTGGCAGGCGATATCGCGGCCGAAGCGAAGACCGGGCCAGGCATGATAGCCAGCGATGTCATCGAAGCGCTGCCGGAAGCCCTTAAACGAAGCGACCCTGGCACCCGACAGGATTAGGATATGGCCCTAGGCGCAGCTTACGCATTCTTAAAACAGCCCTCCAGCCAAGCAGCGCCCTTGCTGCTTGGCTGCATATTACAGCGTCAGATCGAAGGCTGTACACTCACGGCCCGCATAGTGGAGACGGAAGCTTACGACCAGAGCGACGTCGCAAGCCACAGCTACAATGGCAGGACGCCGCGCAGCGAGGTCATGTTCGGTAAGCCCGGGCGCCTATATGTCTATTTCACATATGGCATGCATTATTGCTGCAATATAGTGACCGGACCCGACGGTCATGGTGCGGCGGTACTCATACGAGCAGTGGAACCGATCGAAGGTCAGGATGTGATGAGTAGGCTACGCGGAGGCAGAAGCACCCGCGAACTCACCAACGGCCCCGCCAAGTTCTGCCAGGCCTTTGGCATAGATCGAAGGCTGAACGGTCATGACCTGGCAGAGGCGCCGCTCAGACTCATCAAGCCTGCCACTTTCCCCGCCTACGACAATGATGAGATCATCCAGACTACACGCATAGGCATAAGCCGCGGTACTGACGTACCTTGGCGCTTCTACGTCCGCGGCAACCCCTACGTATCGCAAACGGCGGCCTCGTAGCGATACACCGTCATCGATCGCATGTCCAGACCGGGCAGGAACCTTAAGCCTTTTGCTATAATCCAAGCAGTAGATTGCAAAGTTGACCATGTCCAGACCCCAAGAACTCGTACAGCCCCGAATCACCGGTTATTTCCAAAGCAGCTGGTACGCCCGCTGGATAGTCATAGCCATAGTAGGCGCAAGCTTCTGGTTCCTGCCCGGTCTGGACCGCAGAATCGTCCTGGCACTGGTAGTACTGGCTACCGCATACAACGTACTGCTCCAGCTCGGATCCAAGGCGGGATGGACACCCATCACCGATCAGCGGGTGATGCTAGCCATGGACAGTACGCTGGCATTACTTCTGATAGCGTTTACTAACGGCATAGCCAGTCCTTATTTCCTTGTCATGACCCTGGTGGTCGCGTCGGGAGCTTACTGGTATGGGGCTTGGACCGCCATCACTATCGCCGCGGTACAGGCGGCAGTTCTGATAACGCGGCAAGCATATCTGGGCGGCCTACACGCCTTTCCAAAGACCCTGGTGGTAGAAACCCTGCTGATGGCTACAGTGGGCCTGTATATATCATGGTTGACCGCATCAGAAAGGTCAGAGCGCAAGGAATTGATAGATGTAGGGACCGAGACCGAAAAGGAGCGCCAACAGCTCATAGCGCTTATAAATAACATGCGGGATGCCGTGATCGTGGTGGACAACGACGGCCGGATAGCCATACACAACCAGGCGGCCGCTATACTTGCAGGACCCGGTAAGGATATACACGCCGAGCCCCTTAATGAAGCGGTGAAGTTTGTGGACGCCGAGGGCAGGCCTGCAGAACTGAAGGTAGGTTCCGCCAACGGATCCGAGAGTAGGGACTTACACATAAGGGCTTCAGACGGCAGCATGATCAACGTTTCAGCCAACATAGCGCCTTATATAGTGGACCGGCAGAACCGGGGACATGTGCTTATAATCAGGGATGTCAGCGAGCAGAAGACCCTAGACAAGGAGCGCGAGGAATTCGTAGCGGTAGCCTCTCACGAATTACGTACGCCG
>CAZSAN010000082.1:0-2543 GCA_964604985.1 uncultured Candidatus Saccharibacteria bacterium
ATGGTCTGGCCGAGGGCACAGGGGTGACTGTCTGCCAGACAGAGGACGACATAGAATTCGCGATCGACAGAGTGATGGTGCAGAAGAAGTTCGGCGGATCAGGTGACAGCGTGGTCGTGGAAGACTTTCTGAAGGGTCAGGAAGTATCGGTCCATGCCCTATGCGATGGTAAGCGCGCGGTCATATTCCCGGCGTCGCAGGACCATAAGCAGATCAATGATGGCGACGAAGGTCCGAACACCGGCGGCATGGGGGTGATCGCACCAGTGCCCTGGGTCACGGAAAAGCATTTGGATTACATCGATAAGAAGATAGTCCACCCCGCCTTGGACGGCCTTGCCAAGCAAGGAGCTGACTTCAAGGGCTGCCTGTACCCCGGCCTGATGATAGACGGCGACGACGTGGACGTGGTCGAATTCAATGCCCGCTTCGGTGATCCTGAGGCCGAAGTATACATGCGTCTCTTGGACAGTGACCTGTACGAAATACTAACCGCCTGCGCCGATGGCGATCTTGATCCTTCGCTGGTCAGGTGGAAGCCAGGCTTCGCGGTGACCGTCGTAGCAGCTTCACCTGGTTACCCGGGCAGCTATCCCAAGAGTCTGCCGATAACGGGCATAGAAGATGCGGAAAAGCTGGACGATATAGTGGTTTTCCATGCAGGCACGGCCATCAAGGATGGCGAGCTGGTAACAAACGGCGGCCGCGTGCTGAACGTCACAGCCACGGGCGACACCCTGGATAAGGCTTTGGATAAGGCTTACGGAGCCATCAAGCTGATACAGTTCGAGGGCATCCATTACCGCACCGACATCGGTAGGCGCCCTAAAGCTGGCTGATCCTATTCCAGCTGAGCTCTTGCAGTGATCCGACCACAAGGTCGGCTGCTGTGAAGTCTTGTTGGTGCGTGTACTGGTTGGGAACGGCTATCACCTTCATGCCGGCGGCCTTGGCGGCAGCTACTCCTTCTCTGGCGTCTTCTAGTGCGACGCAAGCGCGAGGATCGACATTGATTAGGCGTGCGGCTTCAAGATATATGTCTGGTGCCGGTTTGCCGTGCCGTACTTCGGTGCCGGAGACTATGCCTTCGAAGTAGCCTTGTAAGCCCAGGTGATCTATGACTATGTCTATATTGTCCCGCGCAGATGAAGACGCTATAGCCGTCTTTACGGGGGCATGGTCTAAGTCGGCCAATAGTTCTATCAATCCGTCTTGGACCTGGACGCCTTCCCGTAGCAGTTCATTGTAGGCCTCGTCCTTACGGGCTAACAAGTCCTCGACTGAAGCGGCCAGAGCGTGTTTTTCCTTCAGCCGTTTCCAGTTGTCGACGGCGCGCACTCCTACGACCTGGATGATCCCGTGGGCATCATATTGCGGGTCCACGCCGTGCTCGCGCAGGACCTTATCGTAAGATGCGGATTGGTTACCTTCGCTATCTATCATAAGGCCGTCCATGTCGAATATGACGGCTTCAGGTGCTACTGGCATAGCTTAGCTAATTAGGGATTCCCAGCCTTTGGTCTGGATCGCGGCGTCGATTTCCTTGACGGCGTCGGACTGTTTCTTGACGAAGTCGGCGTACTTGTCGGCTAGATCTGCGTCCTGAAGCGACAGTATGCGCAGGGCCAGCAAGGCGCCGTTCCTGGCACCGTTCTCGGGCATGGTAGCCAGCGGAATCCCCGGGGGCATCTTGATATTCGACCAGAAGGCTTCGTGGCCGTGGTGTTCGCGCTTGATGGGTATGGCGATGACCGGCAGCGTGGTCTCGGAAGCAGTCATGCCTGGTAGATGCGCGGAGCCGCCGGCACCGGCGATGATGACCTTTATGCCGCGTTCCTTAGCCGTTTTCGCATATTCGGACATGCTGTCCGGCGTGCGGTGGGCCGATACGACCCTTACTTCGTGTTCCACTCCGAATTCTTCAAGCGTCTTGGCTGCAGCGCCCATCACATCCAGATCTGAGTCCGATCCCATGATAATGCCGACTAGGGGGTTGCTCATCTTACCTCCATTATACATCTATTAATCCGCGTGCATGCTCCGCGTTCTTGCGGGCTTCTTCTAGGGTATCAGCCACGGCTGTTATGTGACCCATCTTACGGTCGATCTTGGTCGGCGATTTGCCGTAGATATGTACGGACACTCCGGGTATTTCCCGTGCCTTTTCAACGCCTTTGACCTTCGTTGGGCCGTCGTGCTCGCCCAGGATGTTTACCATCACGGCGGCCTTGACCTTCAGGTCCGTGGATCCAAGCTCCATGCCGGTTATGGCACGGACGTGCTGTTCGAATTGCGATGTACGGCAGGCCTCTATGGTGTAGTGGCCGGAATTATGCACGCGCGGTGCTATCTCGTTCACGAGTATCTGCTCGTCTTCAGTCAGGAACATCTCCACGCCGAACACGCCGGCGCCTTCCAGATGCTTGGCTACGTCGGTAGCGAACTTGGCCGCATGTTCCGCGATCTGGGGGCTGACGTCCGCAGGCGTAAGGGTCTCTATACAGATATTTCTTTCGTGTATTGTCTGGGTCACCGGGTAAGCT
>CAZSAN010000083.1:0-4532 GCA_964604985.1 uncultured Candidatus Saccharibacteria bacterium
TATAATAGGCTTGTGGCTACCCTTTTTGCTAGTCTGTTTGGCCTGATGTCGATGTTTTCTTATGGTTTTGCTAACGCTTACGCTAAACCGTTGGCTCTGAAGTTCGACACTGAAAGGCTGATATATATGAGGGGTTGCGTATTGGTGGTGCTTTTGGGTCTGGCTGCTATTCCCTACTATGGTCATTTGCATCACTGGAGAGTCGCCATAGCGACCTTGACCATTGGAATGGCGGGCTATCTGCCAGTACTGACATTTACAAAAGCCATTAGAGCCAGCGCCCTAGGGATTGTGGCGCCTATTACAGGTACGTCTACACTGATAACAGTTTTGCTATCAGTAGCGTTTTTGCAGGTTGTGCTGAATCCAGCTCAGTGGTTAGCAGCAGCTCTGGTGGTAGCGGCTAGCGTAGCTATATCAGCGGATTTGAAAAATTGGCGAAATTCCAGATTTTTAAATCTTTCTACAGGAGTTCCTCTGGCTTTAGTGTCTACTGCGGGATTTGGTCTGTTTTACTTTTTGATTATTCCGGCTACTAGAATCTTAGGCCCTCTCTTGGCGTCATTTCTGATTGAACTTGGCATAACTATTGTGGCGGCGATACACATTAAGGTGTCGAATACAAAAGCTGTGTTCACGGATGTTGCTAGTACTATGTCAGTTGCGATAGCTATGAATGCGACATTGCTTGGCTTGGGTATGGTGGCCTTCACCACTGGCGTGAAATACTACAATGCGGCTATAGTTACAGTCTTAAGTAACTCAAGCGCTCTTGTCACGACCGTGGTAGGGGCATACATATTTCACGAACGGTTGGGCATAAAAGACAGGGTGGCAGCTAGTGTTGCCATACTGGGTATCGCTGCGCTGTCTGTGCTATGACCTGTCCTTTATTCTTGTATTCTTGATGCTCTTGTTTTTGCGGAACATGGACTTGAGCCGATCGCGTAACTTCATAGGCTTTTCTACGCGCGCTTTGGCTTCGTCCGAGTCTGCATACGGTTCCAAAACATCCTGGCGTCCGTTGGCTTGCAACAGGTCTCTGACCTGATCATAGGTCCTACGAACTTGTGATCCGCCAGACGGCAGTACGTTACGTATGGCTGGTAGCAGCGTGACAGATGCCCTTTGCACTTCGTCCAGATAATAGCGGCCATACCGCTTCTTGAAACGGGTCACGAACCTAAGTTCGTGGGGGTTACGCCTGACGCTGTCCATGATGGTCTTGCGATCGCCCTTGTCGGGTGTGACCGAGAATAGGAAGTTCAGTATCTCGGGGGCTGCCAATGCCAGACGATCCCTGGTCAGATCAAGGTTGTCGGGCACGTGGCTCAGGACGGTCCGGGAAAGCAGCGGGAAGCGTTTGGCGGCGGCCTCTTTCTCGCTCAGGAGCGACCGCAGCGCCTGCGCGATACCTGCCCCCGCGTCGTATGCAGTTATAGCAGGATTGACGGGCTGCCTATCGCGGTGGAATATGCCGAAGAAGTCACGGACCTTGCGTACCGCCTTCGTGAACAGCCCCATTATCCCCCTAGGGGCTATGGTATCCGGACCGGAGCGGTATGTGCGGTCGTCCTTCGCACTGCTTACCCGGAGATCCCTTTGTCGTACGATTCTGTCAGTGACGGCGTCCGCTAGTGAGTCTACCTCGTGGGTGAACTGTTTCTTGGGATTCTCGAAGGCAGAGATATAGTCGACGTCTTGCTCTATGCTGGCTATGACCTCCCTGGCCCTGCCCATGGCTTCCTGCGCCCTCTCCGGGAATTCCCTCTCTATCTTGTTATTAAGGGCGCGCCTTAGCGGTATGCCTACGCCTACGGCGCTAGCGCCCGTGGCAAGCCGGTCAGCGAAGTTTACCCCTGGGCTTAGCCTTTTGATGGACTTCCTGTACGGTCTGATGTCCTCTGGCTGCATAGCGCTGCCTGCCTGCATTTCTTCTACCAGCGGCACCAGGCGCACCGCGTCCGGCAGCGCATAAAGGCCCAGGTTGACGCGCGGAGGCAGTGCGCCGAGGGCCGTAGCAGCCCTGCCCAGATCCAATACGGCTTGGGTATCTATACCGAAGAGTTCTTCGGGTTGTTCGGGCGCGGGATAATCAAAGAAACGATGGCCGTCCTCTGGCGCAGCTTCGTTGTGGGCCCGTCGGTCCACTAGCTCGCTAGTCATTGCCAGCTGCCTTCTTGGGCAGGTCGGCCGCTTTGGCGAGATTGCTGACCTTGTCGAGGTGCGACACTATATCGGCCGCCCATGTCTCCAGCTCCTGCAGGGCCGATGCGTTGAGCTGATATATGCGTTGCTGGGCCTGCTTATGCATCTCTACCAGGTCGCTATTTAGCAATACCTTGAGGTGTTGGGATATGGCCGGGGGGCTGACCTGGAACCTTTCGGCTATGGCGCTTGCCGTCAGCTGATCACCGTCCGACAGCAGTGTTATTATCTCGCGCCTTATAGGCGCGGAGAGGGCGTAGAACTTATCCAACTTTTCCATGTCTATCATATTAAAGTCTTAGCTTAATTAAGTCAATACTTAATTACTATCTGACGATGGGCAGCTCGCCCCACTCCGTGGTATATCGGGGGCTGCGGAGCTGCTGGCGCGGATGCCAGGCCTGGCTCAGGTCTTCCGCGGCGTAGCGGATGGTCCGCTTGCCGTAGCGGTCATTGATACTGTCCAGGGCTTTCAAACGATCCTGGGCGCTCTGTGAGGCCCTAGGGTCAGTTTTGCCGAACAGATCGGCTTGGAAGGTGTGCTCCGGCAGCAGGTCGTATAACAGGACGTTGGCGCGGTGGTAGCGGGCGCTAGGATTGAAGTTCTCGCCGGCGGCCTTTATGAGCTCCGCGCCTATCAGGCCCGTATCAGCGGTCGGAGCGTCGAACCGTACCGTGTGCTGCTGGCGCCGGTATCCTGGCTTATGGCGGTCGGTGCTCAGGCTTAGGGATGCGCTGCGGGCGGCCAGTCCTTCGCGGCGCAGGGCCGAGGCTGCGCGGGCCGCCATGCTGGCTATGGCCGCCTCTATGACGTCGAAGCGGCCGGTATCCTCGCCGAACATGCGGCCCTTCATGATCGTCTGCCTAATGCGGCCGTATGGCTCGAGCTGGTGGCAGGACTGGCCGCCCAGCTCCGCTACCAGCTGACGGCCGTGCACGCCCATGAGCTGTTGCGCCCGGCGGGGATTCATACGGGACAGACCGTAGGCGTCGTATATGCCTTCGGCCTGCAGCCTGGGGGCTAAGCGGCGTCCGACCCCCCATATATCTTTCAGGGGGGTGCGGCGAAGGTAAGCGCCGCGGATGTCCTCGGACGCTCCTATTAGGTCCAGGACTCCCATCAGCGAGCCGTCTTGCTTGGCGCGGCTGGATGCCAGTTTGGCCAATGTCTTAGAGGTGGCTATGCCCATGGAAACCGGTATGCCCACCTCTTGCAGCAACCGCGCGCGTATCTGCCTGCCCCATCGCCCGTGGTCAGCGATCCGAAGAAGGCTTAGGTCCAGGAAAGATTCGTCGACAGAATAGACCTCTGTACGGGGTGTTATACCTGTGAGCACCCGGGTTATGCGCCGGCTGATATCACCGTAGAGTTCAAAATTGGCGCTGAAACGGACCACGCCCTCCCTATCGAATAGCTGGCGGTATTTGAATGCGGGAGCGCCCATGGGTATGCCCAGGCGCTTGGCTTCGGCCGAGCGCGATACGACGCAGCCATCGTTGCTGCTCAGGACCACCACGGGCCGGCCTTCAAGGTCCGGCCGGAACAGCCGTTCGCAGCTTACGAAGAAGTTATTGCAGTCTATGAGGGCGAATATGGTCCGCATAGTTACTAGGGTTTACGGTACTGATGTATGACCGCCGTGACCACGCCCCAGGGCTTGTCTTCGGGCGTCAGCTGCCCCTGCCTGCATAGGCGCGACGCTCCGGCCTGCCAAGCTACCAGCAGATCGCCGGGACCGGCCTGCAGCGCCCTGTCGATGACTGCTACGTCGCCGTCGTATACTCCCTGGGCCGCCCAGTGGTGACCGGCGACGCGGAACAGATACGTACTCGAGGGGTGGCGTACCAGCAGTTGGTTAAAGTCCAGGGCTAATCCCGAGCCGTGCGTCCTGTCGGCCGCGGGGTTGGGAAAGCCGCTGTGTACTGACACTCCATCGCCTCCGGCCATATTTTCCAGATCGTCCTGCATATTGATTCCTCCTGATTTTTCATGATTGATCCTAGGCCAGTACGTATTCGCGGCCGCGGTATATGATGCGCCGCGGATAGCTTTCGAACCGCACCGTTTCGGAGTCGTGGCAGAACCGCACCGAAGCGATCTGCACGTCGTTTTCGTTCAAGGTAAAGTTTTTCATAGTCCAAGCTCCTCACTAAAGGTAATAAAAAAGATGACTGACAGAGGTCAGTAAACGGGGTTTGTGTGATTGAGCTTCCGGGTTTGTAAGCTTTGCTACCGTTCGAGAGCGCCGCTAAGGCCGGAGACTGGTGCTTGGATTCTTAAAGAAAAGCAGGGACCGTGGTATGCCTTCTTATGCTTATTATAC
>CAZSAN010000084.1:0-3391 GCA_964604985.1 uncultured Candidatus Saccharibacteria bacterium
GATGATGGCAATGATATGGTGAGCCTGTTGCCGCGCAATATGACGCCTAGTTCAGGCGGGCTGTCCGCGTGGTTCATGCAGCCCAACCGTTACGCCTGGGAACTGGCGCTACCCAGGCTCCTGGCGGATAGGCCGCCAGTGCTCAGTACCTGCTGGATCATAAGCCGCCAGGCATTGGAGCGGTCGGGGGGATTCGAGGCCGTAAGGCGCAAAGGCGTACCCGAGAGCTATTTCGCCAGGAATACGGAAGCCGGGAAATATGCTTTCCTGATAGCGGATCAAAACCTTGGCATAACTTCGGTGAAAGGTCCGGCGGAGCAGCGTGCGACTTCCGTACGAACGCGCTATCTGCAACTGCATCGCCGCCCGGAAGTAGCAGCCTTGATCAGCCTGCTGGAACTGGGGTTGCTCGTGCTGCCCTTGCCGCTTGCTCTGACAATGGCATTTCAGGACCGGCCCGTCATAGCCGCCATAGCCGGCCTAGGTTTCATACTGGAAACCATAGCTTATTCTAAGATCGTCAGTCTGACCTACAGAAGGTTCATCCTGAGGGGAGTCTGGCTCCTGCCGTTCGCGGCGGTATACGACGTGGCCTTGCTCAACTACTCAATGTGGCGGTACGAATTCCGGGAAGTCATCTGGAAAGGTCGCAACGTCTGCGTGCCGGTGATGCGCGCCATACCTGAGCTACCCGACAACTGAGCCTTGATATCACTGCAGATTGGGCACGAATATGGTGAAGGTGGAGCCTTCGTTGAGCTCGCTTTCAAGGTTGATCTCCGCATGTATCAGTCGCGCCAGCTTCATAGTCACGTACAATCCCAGACCGGTGCCGTTCGCTTGGCGCGTACGATAATCTTCAGAGCGGAAGAATTTATCGAAGACCCTTTCCTGGTCACCCTTGCTGATGCCTATGCCAGTGTCAGATACGGAGAACTGAACTCCTTTCGGTGCTGCCTTGGCCGCTATCGTGACCTTGCCCTTGGCGGTGTACTTGATGGCATTCGTGATAAAGTTCTGCAGTATCTCCCTGACGTACAGCTTGCTGGAATGTAGTAGCTCCAGGCTAGGGTCCATGACGGTATCTATGGCGAGATGTTTCGCTTCCGCGTCATGCTTGTAATTGCTGGCAAGCTCCTCGATCAGATCGTGGACGTTGACCGGCTCGACATCTACCTTCAATACCCCCCTCTCCGCACGGCTTAAGGTAGAAAGGTCATTTATCATGTCCGCCAAAAAGAGCACCTGGTTGTGGGCTTCCTTCAGGGCTTGTTTTATAGCGGCCATGTCACCCGACTTCTCCGCGATGTATTCGGCATTGCTGATATTACCCTCGGATATGGCGATGGGTGTCCTGAGCTCATGGCTGACCACGCTTATGAACTCGTCGCGCTCTTCTTCGAGCGATTTCTCCCTGGTTATGTCCCGCAGCAGCAGCACATAGCCTCTTTGTCCCTTGGCTCCGTAGCCCAGGTGTACAGGCGCTATGCTCAGATACAGGTTGATCTTGCTGCCGTCAGGATATTCCAGTAACAGGTCGCGGCTGGTCGTGGGCGTCTTGGCGGCTCTGACCATGGTGGTTATATCATGCGGCTGATTATCCTTGTCAATGGGCTTGAATAACTTGCCCAGCTCGCTGCCGACCTTTATGGAGTTAACATCGAATATGTTAAGGGCGGCGGCATTATACAGCACCACCTTTATATCCTGATCCACCGCTATGACGGCATCGGCCATGCTGTTGATCAGGCTTGTAAGCCGTTGATGCTCCAGATTCTCTTGGCTTTCTTTGGCGGCGGCCATATCGGTAGAGGTCTTGGTTGTTTGCGTCATACCGCTTATCATTATGCCACATCGGTGGCAGGCGGACCATCCAAAGCCGGTTGCCAGGAACGAAGCTGCTTTCTCATGGCTTTGGCATCCGGAAGCAGTTCGGCCATAGCCTGCCAGAAGTCGGGCCCATGGCGCATTATCCGGGTATGCGTCAGCTCGTGGAGCAGCACGTAGTCTATACAATCCCAAGGTAGTTGCATAAGGTACAGGCTCAGCGCGATCACGCCGTCCTGGTCGCAGCTGCCCCATCTGCTCCGCAGCTGCTTGATGCGTACTTCGGAGTAATCGAAACCGTGCTGCTTGGCCAAAGCGTCCAGACGCTGGGGGAGCAAACGTTCCGCCTGTGACCTCAGAGCCCTTATGCCGCCGTCCCGGGCGGCCTGCTGTACCTGGGGATCGCTGATATCCATGCCAGCCGGATGGTTCACTATGACAGCGCTGCCGCTCAGCCGACTGGACGGCTTGGACATGCCCGGCCGTTCTTTGAAATACAGGTGATGAGCCTTGCCTATGGACTGTCCGTGCCTGATCAGGCTGGCCGGGCGCCTCTGCGAAGCTATCCAGTCCTGCCTGGATCTTGCGAAATTAACACCTGCGCTATAAGGCGCCCAAGCAGGTATGCTGACCCTTATCTCGCCGTCGGGTCCCACGGTGAGCCTCAGGCTCCTGCTGTTACGCCGCTTGTAAACGCTGACCGGCAGGGCGCCGTCAAGCATGAATTTCTTATTTGCCATGACTAATTAATTCTAACGTATGGAGATGTTGCGCTGTGAGCCGCCGTAACGGGGTTGGTTCTTGGGCACGAGGTTGACCAAGCCCGGCTTGATCACGCGCGCACTCGTATCGCCGTTTGATATAACGCCTATGGTGCGCAGTTTGCTTATGACCGCGCTTTGCTGCATGTTGAACAGGTGCTTTCCGCTGACTACCACGTAGTCTTCGCTGGCCACGGGGTTCTGCATATGCGAAGTGACTCCTTCGAACGTGGTACGATCCAGGGCTGCCGCGTACTTATCGTCGGCACGCCGCCTGTCACGTTTTATGTTGCGGGCGAAAGCGGTGTCCTGATCCATCTGGAACCACACGAGAAGAGGCTGGGCGTGACAGGCATAAGCCATCGAATAAAGCGCACGCCGCTGTTTGATACGCAGAGCGTTCACGTCGTAGGCCACGCTCAGCCCTGCGGACAGGAATTCTTCCGTCATGTAGTTCATCAGGTGCGATACTATGTCGTTCTCCTGCTTGTCATACCTGGGCGATTCAAATAATTCGCTTCGGATCCTGTCTGATTGCAGGTGCGCGGCCTGCACGTTCGCGCAGAATTGACGGGCGAAATATGTCTTCCCGGCCCCTGGATAACCGTAAAACAACAGCAGGAAAGGCTTCTTCGGATAAATTTTGGCCATATCATTCATTTATAGCAGATTCAGGCCTCTATAAAAAGTTAAGCGACATGACAACCGGCGCTTTTTCTCGTATCATATATCCTGCGTTCCCAAGGCCGCCTCATAGGGGCATAGTACAACGGCTAGTATGAGGGTCTCCAAAACCCTAGATC
>CAZSAN010000085.1:0-4173 GCA_964604985.1 uncultured Candidatus Saccharibacteria bacterium
CGTGCTCCTGCAGATGTATGCCCAGGTCAAAGTCCTCGTGGATGTTGTTGCCGATGCAAAGCTTGCCGCTGACCTTCAGCCAATCACTGCGGCGCACAGCCATGTTGGCGCCCCACAGGAAGTTGGCATCGCCCAGCTTACGGGCCAGGCGCGCGCGCAGCGCCATATCTATGCCGTCAGCCAGGCGTGCCAGGGGAAAATCATAATAATGGGGAGCGCCGGAAACCGCGCTGATGTCCGCATCGGAAAACAGGCGGTCCACCCGTGCCATCCAGAAGTCCGGCAGCAAGGTGTCAGCATCTATACGGGCGATTATGTCGCCCCGGGCCGCGTCGAAACCGCGGTTCCGGGCGTGTACCACGCCCTGTTTCGGTTCACTCAGCAAGGTCACGAAACCGAACCGTGAAGCTACCTCGGCCGTGTCATCCGTGGAATTATTATCGACCACTATGACCTCGGAGGGCCTATGCGTCTGCCGCGCCACGGCCTCCAGGCAGGCCGCCAGGTGCTCAGCTTCGTTGTATACTGGTATGACCAGACTAACGCTTAAGGTTCTGCTTCGTTTCATGCCATTACATCATACCAAAATCAAGCTGAGAAACGGCCTAAAAACCATATATATGGCAGTACTGCCTAGGCGTGTTTGGCTCAGACGGCTAATCATAGGCCTTATAGCGGTTGTAATAGCCGCCACCAGTGTCATGTACGGCATAGCCCAGTGGTACATACACAGCGAGCGCAGCAAGCCCCTGGAACAAGGCGTCAGCTTCATACCTGACTACGCCAAAAGCCTGGGCCTGGACCCGCAGGAAACCATGGATGCGCTCACCGGCATAGGCGTACGCCACTTCCGCCTGGTCAGCTATTGGAGCGACATGGAGCAATCCCCCGGCAAGTACGACTTCTCACAGCTGGACTGGCAGTTCAAGAAGGCCGAGACCGCGCATTCCAAGGTGATACTGGTGCTCGGACTGCGCCAACCCCGCTGGCCGGAGTGCCACTACCCGGGGTGGGTAGACATCAGCCAGCCGCAGTCCAAATGGCAGCCTCAGCTGGAGACCTTTATGAGCAAGGTGATCGAGCGCTACAAGGATTCGCCCAGCCTCCAGCAATACCAGCTCGAAAACGAATATTTCCTGCACGGTTTCGGCAATTGCACCAATTTCAGCCGCCAACGCCTGATAGACGAATACAATCTGGTCAAAAAGGCGGATCCGCATCACAGCATTATCATCGGCCGCAGCAATAATTCGCTGGGATTTCCCACGGGCCAGCCCCAGCCGGACGAATTCAGCATATCCGTATACAAGCGAGTCTGGGACGCCAATTTCAGCCACCGCTACCTGGAATACCCCCAGCCGGCCTGGTTCTACGGCTTCCTGGCCGGTACCCAGAAGATATTCCTGCACAAGGATATGATGATCGGCGAGCTGCAGGCCGAGGCCTGGCCCCCGCGCGGACAGACCATCCAGAACACCAGCTTGGCCGAGCAGAACAAATCGCTCAATGCCAAACGCCTGAAGGACCGTTTCCAGTACGGCCGGGCCACCGGCATGCGCCAGATATACCTGTGGGGCGCCGAATACTGGTACTACCGCCTGGTCAAGCTTGACGACCCCTCGCTCTGGAACGTGGCGAAACAGGAGTTCTAGGACACGTATGGCGAAGCCGCTGCCGGTCATAGCAGCCATCCCCAACTACAACATGGCAGACTCTCTCAAAGAGCTGCTGCCGCAGGTGCTGGAGCAGGGGTACGACGCGGTTTACGTGCTCGATGACGCTTCGACCGATGACAGCAGACAGGTGGTAGCGAGGTTTCCGGATGTGGTATGGGTCGGCGGCACGCATAACATAGGCGCCGGGGGCAACCGGAACCGGATATTCAAGGCTCACCCGTCCGAATGCATAATCCACTTCCTGGACGCCGACGTAAGGCTGGAAACCGAAGGTATCGCCGACAAGGCGCGAAAGCTCATGGCCGACCCGAACACCGCTTTTGTGGGCGGTCTCGTGAAGGAGAAAGGCCGGCAAATGATATGGAATTACGGCCCCGCGCTCGCTCTGCATTCATCCCTGACAGCCCTTATACAGACGCTCTTCGGCAATATACAGGCGCCTAAGCCGCTCTGGCGCGGCATAATCCGCAAGGCGACCCGGCGGGCTCGGCGCGAATGGCCGGATCCGGCCTCCCCTCCCGAACGCCGGGCTGTCTACTGGCCGGTGGAAGCTAACCTCCTGGTGCGCAGAAGCACGTTGAAGAAACTTGGCGGATTCGACGGCACGATCTTTGAGTTCGATATCATCCCGCCGGCCCGCAAGGCCTACCAGCTGGGCATGGTAAGTTACTTCGACCCTCGTATCACGGTCACGCATCTAAGCATCGATGTCCGGCACTATCACCGCAACATAGCGCTCGTAAAGGAGCAGCGGCGCCTGATTAAGCGCTTCGGCGGCTGGCGGGAATGGATTTTCCCCGAAGGCCGTTTCAAACCCCGCTATAATAAATAGGGTTATGGCAAAGAATAAGTCCGGACAGGCCAAGAAGATCACGAACCGCCGCGCGCGCTACGATTACGAGCTCGGCGACTCTTTAGTGGTGGGCCTGGAACTGACCGGCGCCGAGGCCAAGAACCTGCGTATGGGCCACGGTCATCTGCGGGGAGCATACGTCACGGTCAAAGGCGGCGAGCTCTTCCTGATCAACGCCACCATAGCCGGCACCAATGGCATCCCCATAGATGAGTCCGAACAGACCCGCGCCCGCAAGGTCCTGGCCAAGCGCCGCGAGATCGACGCCCTGATGGTCGCCAAACAACAGGGCCGCACCATAGTCCCGCTCGAAATCATGACCGGCGGCCGCTACATAAAGCTGCGCCTGAGCGTCGGCAAAGGCAAGAAACGCTACGACAAGCGCGAGGCGCTCAAACGCCGCGACGACCAGCGCCAAGCCGAAGTAGCCGTCAAAATCCAACACAACCGCTGATAGCATTTACAATCTGTTATTTAGCCGTTAGAATAAATCAGTCCAATAATCCGGGGTAGCTCAGCGGTAGAGCGGGGCGCTGTTAACGCCTAGGTCGCTGGTTCGAATCCAGTCCCCGGAGCCAGACCAAGCACCAACAGAGGTAGACCGGGTTTCTATACCCGGTTTCCTTATTTTAGTAATATTGCCTCTTATCTGTTAGCAAGTTCGAGTCCGGTTTTCTTTATTTGAACTATGTTGTGTGGTCGTTGGAACTAGTAAAGACCCTAGTTGTAACTTTTTATCTCTGTTGGTTGGTTCCACATGTGACCGCTTAGCCCCATAGTGGCTGAGCAGCGTAAAAGCTGACCGGGGTTCCGTGACCCGTTCCTAACGCCTACACATTAGGCGTTGGCTGCTATGGTTTTGCGCCTATACATCCTTAATGAGAGTAAATAAGTAGCAATCAAAATACCCACACACCAAGCCAGCGCAATCCACACCTTGCTGCCAGGCGTACCGTAAGTAAGCAAAGAGCGCATAGTTTCAACAATCGGTGTCATTGGTTGGTTATTAGCAAAACCACGCAACAGCGGTGTCATGGAGCCAGTTGGCACAAAGGAAGGGCTGATGAAAATAAGGAGCATCAGGATATAACTAAACGACCCTGCGCCTTCAGCAGATTTAGCCAGCAAAGCAAAGAAAATCGCCATCCACGTTGTAGCGAGCGTAAACAAGAGGACCAAGCCGGCAAAGTCGAGCCACTCCAGTACGCCTGCATGTGAACGAAAACCAATTGCAAATGCTACAGCTAGCACTAGTAGTGAAGAGAACAAGTTAGACAAGGTCGATGAAGCAGCCTGTCCGCTCAAAATTGAGGACGGCGCCACCGGCATCGTACGAAAGCGATTAATGATGCCCTTCTGGATATCGTTACTCAGACGAAATGCCGCGTATGCGATTCCACTGATAACGGTCATGATTATGATGCCTGGGGTAAGGAAATCGACGTACTTGACCGAGCCAGTTTGATGCCCAAGCGCACCACCGAAAACATACACGAACAACAACAGCAATGCGATGGGCGTCAGTACGACAGTGATGATCGTATCAGGACTGCGTACGATATGTTTCAGACTGCGCCTTGCCATTATCCAAGTGTCTTTTACGGGATGCATACTATTTCTCCTCCTTCTTACCACTTATGATTT
>CAZSAN010000086.1:0-3962 GCA_964604985.1 uncultured Candidatus Saccharibacteria bacterium
CCATCATCAAGAAGACGCCCATAGTCGGTCCGAAGGTTCCTGAAAGCTTCAACGTATTAGTGAAGGAACTGCAGGGTCTGGGCCTGAAAGTCGACCTGATAAGCTCGGATAAGCTGGTGGACGCTGAAGCCGTGCTCGCTAGCAATATAAAGGAAGAGGCCAGTCATCCGGCCGAAGTGGACATGCCTAAGCCTAGCGCCTCGGACGTCGACGTCACCGAAGATGCGGCCGTTGACGAGTTCCAGGTGGTAGGCGTTGACGACGACCAAAGCGGAACGGGTGTGTCCGAAGACACGGTGGCCGTGACGGCCGCGGATGATCAGACCGGAGACTCCGCCGCAGACACTGAAGAAGGGGAGGAGGTCTGATATGACACCGCAAAGCTATTCATCCACAGGTACCGACATTGCGGATTTTGATGCCGTACGACTGGCGGTCGCCAGCCCTAACGACATCATGGATTGGAGTTACGGCGAGGTAACCAAGCCGGAGACCATCAACTACCGTACGCAGAAGCCCGAGCGCGACGGCTTGTTCTGCGAGCGCATATTCGGTCCGGTCAAGGATATCAATCCCCACGACGCCAAATACAAAGGCGTGCGCAGCCGCGAAGCCGCCGTCGATAAGAACGGTGAGCTGGTCACGCGCAGCATAGTGCGGCGCGAGCGCATGGGCCATATCAGTTTGGCTGTGCCGGTCTCGCATATATGGTTCCTGCGCGGCACGCCCAGCGCCATGGGCCTGCTATTAGGACTTACGGTCAAGAATCTGGAACGCGTCGCGTACTTCGCCAGCTACATCATCAAATCCGTAAATACCGAGAAGCGCGACAAGATACTGGCTGACAAGGAGGCTGAGTTCAGCGCCGCGAAGGAAGCCATCAAGCTCCGTTACGAGAAAGAGGCCAAGGAAAAGGATGCCGACGTCAAGGCTTTGGCCGAGGCACAGACCAAGGAGCTGGAACAGCTGACCGATGACTTCGAGCTGTACCGCGACCAGGCCAGCGGCTTGGAACGCCTGCACCTGATAAACGAGACCGAATATCGCAATCTGCCGTCCGAACTGCGGTCATTGATCGAAGTAGGCATGGGTGGCTCGGCCTTGCAGGAGCTGCTGAGCAGCATCGATCTCAAACAGCTCATAGAGGAGCTTGGCAAGGAAGCCGAGGACGCCAAGGGCCAGCGCCGCAAGAAGCTGCTGAAGCGGTTGCGTCTGCTCGAGTCCATGGACCGTGCAGGCATCCGCCCCAACTCCATGTGCATAAGCGTGCTGCCTGTCATTCCTCCCGATCTGCGGCCCATGGTCCAGTTGACTGGCGGCCGGTTCGCCACCTCGGACCTGAACGATCTTTACCGCAGGGTCATAAACCGGAACAACCGCCTGAAGAAACTGATGGATCTGAACGCCCCCGAGGTCATACGGCGTAACGAGCAGCGCATGCTCCAGGAAGCCGTCGATGCCCTGATCGACAATAACAGTACGCGCTCCGGCCGCGCGGTAGCCGCAACCGGCCAACGCCGCCGCCTGAAGTCCCTGAGCGACATGCTCAAGGGCAAGCAGGGCCGCTTCCGCCAGAACCTCTTGGGTAAACGCGTCGATTACTCCGGCCGTTCCGTGATCGTCGCCGGCCCCGAGCTGAAGATAAACCAGTGTGGTCTGCCAAAGATGATGGCTTTGGAGCTGTTCAAGCCTTTCGTCATCGGCGAGCTGATACAACGCGAACAGGCCCACAACATCCGCAGCGCCTCCCGGCTCATCGAGATGGGCGAGACCAGTGTCTGGGACGCCTTGGACGAGGTGATCAAGGGCAAGTATGTGCTGTTGAACCGCGCGCCGTCACTGCACCGTCTGAGCATACAGGCCTTCCAGCCCGTGCTGATCGAGGGCCGTGCCATCCAGCTCCATCCTCTGGTATGTAAGGGTTTCAATGCCGACTTCGACGGCGACCAGATGGCCGTGCACCTGCCTCTGAGCCGCAAGGCCCAGGCGGAAGCGCGCGATATCATGGCCGCGAACCGCAACCTGCTCAAGCCCGCCGACGGTTCGCCGATCCTGCACATAGAACAGGACATAGTCCTGGGATGTTACTTCCTGACCTACGAAAGACCTAATACGGACGCGGATAAGGTCGCGCCGTTCTCCAGTCTAAACGAGGCTCTCATGGCTCTGGACAAGGGTGGGGTGAGCCTGCAGGACTACGTACGCGTGCCCTTCCGCGGCAAGATACTTAAGACCACTCTGGGCCGTCTGCTGTTCAACGAGATATTTCCCGATGACTTCCCCTTCCAGGACGAGACCATGACCAAGAAGCGCCTGCAGAAAGTCATGGCTGACGTGTATGCGCAATACGGCCAGGAAAGGACCGCGGAGATCGCTGACGACCTGAAGGACCTGGGCTTCTACTACGCTACTAGCTCCGGCCTATCCATGGGCATGGGTGACTTCGCGCCCATCAAAGGCATCGACAAGGTGCTGGACGAAGGCGAAGACCGCTCGGCCGCCATATCCGACCAATACGAGGACGGCTTCATCACCGATGATGAACGCCACCGCTTGATCGTGGACAACTGGACCAAGGTCGAGACCACGGTACAGGATATGCTCTCTGAACAGATGGTCGGCCAGGACTCCGCCATGTCCACGGCTATAAACTCCGGAGCCCGGGGTAATATAGCTCAGCTGAAGAATGCGGTAGGTATGTTGGGTGTCCAGCAGGATGCTGCCGGCAATGTCATAGAGCTTCCGGTCAAGTCCGGATACATACAGGGTCTGAACCCTCTGGAATACTTCACCGGTACCCGCGGTACCCGCAAAGCTTTGATCGACATCGCTCTTAAGACCGCTGACGCCGGTTATCTGACGCGTCGTCTGGTGGACGTCGCTCAGGATGTCTTCACCGTAGAAGACGATGCTATCAACGACCCAGGCTTCGCGATGCTAAGGGCTGATGCCGAACATATAGGCGTATCCTATGCTTCGCGCCTCACGGGCCGTTTTGCCGCAGAGGCCGTGAAGGGTCATGTGAAGAAAGGCGAGATGATAGATGCCGCTACAGCAGCTAAGATAGAGGCCGATAAGAGCCTGGACGGCGTCAAGATCATGAGCGCCCTAAGCTGCAGCAATGTGCACGGCGTGTCGCAGAAGTCTTACGGCGTCGATCCGGCTACCGGAGAACTGGTGGCGCAGAACCACCCCGTAGGTGTCATAGCCGCCCAAAGCATCGGCGAGCCTGGCACCCAGCTGAGCCTGGACTCCAAGCACCGTTCCGGCGGCGCCATAGCCGATGATACGGCCCAGGGCCTATCGCGTATCGAGGAGCTTTTCGAAGTCCGCGCCCCAAAGGGCCAGGCCTACCTTACGGAGATTTCCGGTACTGCTAACACCTGGGAGGAAGGCGATCACTACATTGTCCAGGTCACAGCGGACGATAAGCAGAAGGTCACGCTGGAGCTGGGCGAACGCAAGGCCCAGGTCAAGACCGGCACCGAGGTGGCTGCAGGCGATGTGGTCGCGGCACTGGAAGACGCTTCAGAACCGCTGACCGCGCCGATGCCCGGCAAGGTCCAGGTCACTGCCAAGAACATAGTGATAACGCCGACCAAACAGAGCGTGGTCCGATACGAGATACCGGG
This sequence comes from uncultured Candidatus Saccharibacteria bacterium, assembly GCA_964604985.1. GTDB lineage: Bacteria > Patescibacteriota > Saccharimonadia > Saccharimonadales > UBA4665 > CAZSAN01. The sequence continues at coordinate 3,633 of CAZSAN010000086.1, forward strand.
CTTCAAGCAGCTCCACATAAAGGACGGCGAGCATGTGATAGCAGGCCAGCGCCTGACCAACGGATCGATCAACCTTCATGACCTGATGCGCCTGCAAGGCGTAGAGGCTACGCAGCGCTACATCATGAACGAGATACTGAAGATATTCGCGGCCCAGGGCCAGAATATCGCCGACAAGCATCTTGAGATCATAGTGCGCCAGATGTTCAGCCGGGTCCAGGTCGAAGAAGCTGCTGACAGTGAATTCGTGACCGGTGATATCGTCAGTAAGCTGGCAGTCGTCGAGACCAATGAATCCTTGTCGGAAGCCGGCAAGAAGCCAGCCAAGAC
>CAZSAN010000087.1:0-6501 GCA_964604985.1 uncultured Candidatus Saccharibacteria bacterium
AAAGCTACCTTCGGTGTCCGCGAACTCGCGACAGCTACTTACAAAGCGTAATTAGCCGCGCCGAACGCGACTTCAGATAGCGTGAAAGCGCGCCATATTCTTCTGAATGCCCATGCTGAGCCGTCCGGATCAGCATGTTAAGATCACGGACTTAGGGATTTTGGCTTTTTTGTCCGCTTCAAGGCCGTTCCCGAATTTTTCCAAACGGACTAAGCCTGTAGACGACTAACCAAGATAAACTGACGGACGCGGGGGCAGTACCCGCCAGCTCCTCCAAAAGCGCATCAGCGAAGGCTGGTGCCTTTTTGTTTCCCGACCCCCCAAACTTTAGTCGACGACGGGCGGAAGCAAATCGTATCTTTCGCGGAAATCAGTTATGGCTTGAGCGCCAACATCTTCTAGCCCACCTCTAGCTGCAGCTAAGATGCTTTCCGCTTCCGCATCGGCGTCTGCCCTTATCGTTCCTGCGGCATGTTGAGCAGGTTCCATGTGTGCTCTTTGGGCCGCTCCCACTACGTCGCCTGTGACCTCATCTAAAAGTGCGTCGATAGTTCCCGTGACCCTGGTAATAACAGATTCACAGGCCTCTCTTGAGCAAGACCTGGGGCAAGTCACCGTTGCCGTGACATCCCTTTCCTTGGTCGCCTCTATTTCGTTAGGCGGTACGCCCCCTCCGCCACGGTCGTGTACCTGATCTTGTACCTGAACCGTCAACCCACAGTCCTTTACCCTGCATTTTTCGGCGGCGCCTTTAACTATGGCGTCAATGGCCTCAGGGGGACTTACGCCAGCAAGCTCCTCAAATTCGTCTAGCTTGGCGTTTCTGAACCCCGGATCGTCCTGATATCTTTCATATACTGTCTGTATGGTTCGTCCGACAGTGCCTTCGACCTGCGTTTTCCTGACCTTCATAGCCATGACCTTCTCCTTGCCAACTAACTAATCGCATTGTATCGCATATACATGCAAGCGCAAGCATAAGGGGTAATAATCAGCGAAGGCTGGTGCCTTTTTGTTTCCTGATCTCGGCATAGTAGATACCGAGGAATATGAATGCCGCGCCCACGATGACCTTGGGGCTGGGGACTTCTGAGAGTATGAACCATGCGGCGATGGCCGTAGCCATGGGGTGTAGATAAGTGAATACCCCGACCTCCTGGGCCTTCTTCTTGCGAAGCCCTATGAAGAACAGGCAGTTGGCGACGGTTATCAGGAGTATGTTAAAAATTATCGCCAGATATCCGTCGCGCCCCGCTTTATCAGGACTCAACGCGCTGAGCTGGGGCAGCGTATAGATCGCTATGGGTATGATGCCAAAAAACATATGCAGGGATGTCAGCTGGTAAGGATGGACCCTTTTTAATACGGGTTTGAACACCACTGTAGCAATCACGTCGCAGAGTACCGCCAACAGCACGAACAAGCTACCGGTCACCATCTGGCTGCCGTCTGCTGCACCCCATGGTTTACCTATGATGATGGCGGCACCGGCGAAGGCTATCAGTATCCCCGCGAAAGTCCTCAGGCTTAATCGTTCCTTCAGGAATTCGACGGACAATATGAAAAGCAGGAATGGCTCGAACAGGCCGATCAAGGAAGCGTTCACGCTCGGTATCCTTTCGAACCCCATTAGGAGCACTATATTGCCCAGCGTTATGGATATGAGGGAGCCGATTATCAGTATGAAATAATCCTTCTGGCTTATGGGTTTCCAGTGCTTGTAAGCCAGAGGTACCGTCATAAGCCCTGCTCCCAGAATGGTCACGGACAGGAACACCGGCAAGGGTATCGTCCGCAGGCCTAGCTTTATGACCGGTACGTTTATGCCCCACAGTATCTGGGCGATAGCCAGGGCTATGAAGGCGGAGGTGAATCTTCTGCGTTTGGATTTTGGCATGGTTAAAGGTTACGCGTTAACTATAGCAGACGGCTTGCACCAGTGGAGCGTCTCTGGTACACTGTCGAAGCTAGAAAAGCTGCCGATAACGTTTCCCGTTAGGTTCTAGAGTTTGTTAATTAAATAAGTTACGTACATGTTTCAGAGGCGCAGCTAACTGGTTTGCCAGGACACCTCTAACACAGTGCAGGAGAGTAAGAGTATATGGCAACCAGACTATTCGTAGGTTCCTTGGCGTGGGCTACAACTAATGACAGCCTGAAGGATTTCTTTTCAGGCGTGGGCGAGGTAGTATCCGCCAACGTAATCATGGACCGCGAGTCCGGCCGCAGCAAAGGCTTCGGCTTCGTGGAGATGTCCTCTGACGAAGAGGCCAAGAAAGCCGTCGACGAGCTCAACGGCAAGGAGCTTGACGGCCGCCCCATAGTGGTCAACGAGGCCCGCCCCCGCGAAGAGCGCCCGCGCAACTAACTGGCGCCGCTTGAAGCAAGCGTGAACCCGGGCCTTAAAGCGCCCGGGTTTCGTTTTTCACCGCCCTGTGTCGCCTCCTGAAGGATTGATTTACAATACGATCATGAGCAGCGAAGAGTCATTATTACGGATACTGGAAGACCTGGTGGCGTTCCGCAGCGTGAGCGGCGACCGCTCTGCCGCTTTGGAATGCCTGGACTATGTCGAAACCTATCTGAAGAAACGGGGTATGAAAATCAGACGCGAGGAGTCGGCAGGCTTCCCATCGCTCATAGCCACCACGCACCCTACCAAACGCCCGAAAGTGCTGCTCCAGGCCCATATAGACGTGGTGTCTGCGCCGGACGGTTGCTTCAAACTGAAAAGCAAGGACGGCAAGCTCTTCGGACGGGGGGTATTCGATATGAAATTCGCTGCAGCGTTGTTCATGCAGATAGCCGACGACCTAAAGGACCGGCTGGATGATTACGATTTCGGAATAATGCTCACCAGCGACGAAGAGGTGGGCGGCGAGAACGGCGTGAAAGCGCTGGTAAAGGCTGGCTATGGAAGCGACGTATGCGTGCTGCCCGATGCGGGTAAGGATTGGAAGATAGAGACAAGTCACAAGGGTTGCTGGATAGGCGAGATACGGGCCAAAGGCGTAGCGGCCCACGGCTCCAAGCCATGGGACGGCGATAATGCCATATACAACCTTATGGAGGCGCTAATCGGCATAAGGTCGTTGTTCGAAGGCCAGCACGAGGACAGCGACACCATGAGCGTCAATAGGATCACGGGCGGTTCGGTCGTGAATCAGGTAGCTGACAGGGCGGAAGCTACGCTGGACATACGGTTCGTCGATGATAAGCAGTTCGACCGCATGCTCGATAAAATATCCGCCGTAGCGACAAAACACGGCGCCGAAGTCAGGACCGTCAGACATGTACATGTCTCATACACGGACATAGAGCATCCATTGGTGTTGCCTTTCATGAGAGCCGTTGAACGCATCAAAGGAAGATCACTGAACCCGGTCCGGTCCCTGGGCATAAGCGACGCACACTACTTCACCGAACGCGGTATACCGGTGATACTGTCCAGGCCGCAGGGTGGAGGATCACATGCTGACGGCGAGTGGGTCGACCAGGCCGACCTGCTGCGTTATTACGAGGTAGTGAAGGCCTACACCCAAGAAGTGGCCGCGCAAGCTTGACCGTTACCCGCTTACGCCGTTAGGCTAAACTAATATGGCTAAACTCAATAAGGATAAGCTTAACAAGGCGAAAAGCCTAGTAGGTAAACATCTGCCCCAGACTTTGAAACCCGGTGTCGACCTGGCTCCTGATAGCGTGCGCGAGGCCAGGGCCTATATAGCGGAATATTGGCAGAAGGTCGAACGGTTCCACCCGAAGGACGACGAAAGTCTTCTGGGCCTGCCCAAACCCTATCTGGTCCCTTCTTTCACCGTAAAGACAGGATTCGACTATAACGAGCTTTACTACTGGGACAGTTACTTCATGGTCCAAGGCCTGTTAGACGATGAGCACCGCGAATTGGTCGAAGGCATACTGGAGAACCTCATGAACCTGTTCGAACGCTTCAAGGTCATACCTAACGCGTCGCGCACTTATCTGACAGGGCGTTCCCAACCCCCCTTGCTGACCAGCTTCATATTCGACGTCTATCAGACCTATGGCCTTGATAACGATTGGCTGAAATCATCGATAGGGCTGGCCAAGCGCGAATATTCGACGGTATGGATGGGGACGAAGAAACCCAATGAGCGCAATGTTTACAGAGGTCTGAGCCGTTATTACGATATCAATTATCTGCATGACCTGGCCGAGGCGGAGAGCGGCTGGGACATGACGCCGCGTTTCGAGCGCCGTGCCTTGAATTTTCTGCCGGTAGATCTGAACGCCTTGCTTTATAAATATGAGATGGACTTCGCGCGGGCGGCTCGCATACTCGACGATAAGAAGGACGCAGCCTATTGGGAAGATGCCGCCAATCAGCGCAAACAGGCCATGGAGGAACTTATGTGGGACCGTCACCGCGGCCTTTTCTATGATTATAATTATGTCAAGAAGAAGCGCGGTGGTACCAGCAGTCTGGCGGCATACTTCCCGATGTGGGCCGGCATGGTAAGCGATAAGCAGGCTGCGACTATGGTAAGGTCGCTGAGGCGTTTCGAACAGAAGGGCGGTCTGGCTACTACGGATGCCTTGCCGTTGGGTCAGTTCATGCTGGGCAGCATGCCGACCCAGTGGGCCTACCCTAATGGCTGGGCACCCCTGCACTTCATAGTAGTCAGGGGTCTGGAGCGCTATGGCTATCACAAAGATGCCAGGCGCATAGCCATGAAGTGGATGAGGACCAATCTGCAATGGTTCAATGCGCATCACACCTTCCTGGAGAAATACAACGTGGTATCGCCGGAGAAACCCCCGCTAAAAGGCCTGTACCCGTCGCAGACAGGGTTCGGCTGGTCGAACTCCGTATTCGAACGTTTCTGCCGCGATTACGTTGACGGCAAAGAATAGACGGTGGTGACAATCTGGCCAGTGTGTGTTACGCTACACCTCATGAAATTAAGCCAGGAAACCAGCCGCGTGATGATGCCTATGCCTATGTCCAGCCCTAGGCCGGTGACCTGATTCATACGGATCGACTACACCAACCGGCCTAGGGCCGGTTTTTTCATTAACAGGGTGTAAATGAAGGGATGAAGAATGACAAGTGAAAATACGCTATTACAGTTAACAGAGCCATGTTCGGTCGTTGTGGGCGGGAGAGAGCTTTCGATGCTACAAACCGCCGACTTTCCGTACGATGACCCATGGAGCGAATTGACGCGCAGGGTGGTTGGTGATTTAAGGGACGCGGGGGCGCTTGACGGTCAACATTTTCTGGAAGCCGGACTTGGTGATGCTCGCAATGCTCTATTGGCGCTTGATTTTGGAGATGGAGGCGCTGAAAGGCTGACGGGAATTGAGCTGGACGAGTGGAGGCTAAAGGCTGCGCGGTATAACCTGAAAGGGACACGTATAGACCCGGGACGTATCGCGTTGTACCAGGGCGACATCATCGAATGGCTGCAGGGAGACGATGAGCCTATAGCAGGCTGGAGCCTGGCATGTTTGCCGCAGGCGCCTCACGAGGCCACGGAAAATGACGCGGACGGCTACCAGGATTTCGATACCTTGGAGGCGTTTTACGAATTGCCGCTGGGCGACCATACGGCGGACGTTTACGGTCTTACCCTGAACGCGGCATACTTGGCGGCACTCAGGAAACGCGCGGCGTCAGATGATTTAAACGCACTGGTCACATTGTCCGACCGGGTGCCCAGGCACGTCTTCAAAGAACTTTTTGCTGCTACTGGCTGGGCGGTCTCCGACGTACACACTGCTACGGAGCCGGTTCAACAGGACCCGGATACGGGCGTAGAATGGACTGTACCGTTCGATGACGGAAAGAGGTTCTATGAAAGGGATGCTGACGGTCTGTTTGTGCCTCTGCCCGCTCCGCTAGCGGAGTACGAGCGCAGAAAAAGCCTGGAGGACCACGGCGAGGAAGCGAGGGACCACCTGAACGTCTACCACGGCCTATCGGTTTACCACCTTAAACCCGTGTGGAGGTAGACGATGCCGCTGTCTAAGCTTACGGAGCGTCTCAAAAAAGGTGACACTGTGCTGATGGACGGGGCTATGGGGTCCGAGATACTGAACCGCGGAGTGCCTACCAGACTGCCCTTGTGGTCCGCGGAGGCGCTGATCACCAGCCCCGAAACGGTGCGGCGGATACACGAGGACTATATAAAGGCTGGTGCGGAGATCATCATAACCGACACGTTCTCTACCACCGACAGGATATTGGAGCGGGGCGGTGCTAAGCAGCGCGGACACGAACTTACTGTGCTTGCCTGCCGCTTGGCCAGGGAGGCGCGTGACAATGTGAAAGCTCCACACGAGGTCTATATAGCCGGTTCGGTCGCGCCGCTCGAGGATTGTTACTCGCCTGAACTGACGCCGCCGGAGGTCGAACTGAATGTCGAGCACAAGGCTATGGCCGATGCCCTTAGGCAGGGAGGGGTCGATTTCATATTGATAGAAACCATGATCACTCTCCGCGAAACACTGGCCGCCTTA
>CAZSAN010000088.1:0-1551 GCA_964604985.1 uncultured Candidatus Saccharibacteria bacterium
GGGGCCGTCCGTTGCATAGGCGCGTACATACTCGATGGCGGACCAGCCGCTGGCGCCGTCAACCTGGCCCTGCATTACGATCGATGCGGAATATTCCTGCGACGGATCACCGTTTACGTGGCCTGATCGCCTTATTGATACGGATACTGCCGCCTCAGGATCCGGCTCCTTGCTGCCATCCTGCCGACGCGTGACCACGCTTAAGCTGGCGGTGTCGGGTCTTCCACCCTCCGACCTGGCGCTTGCGGGAGTCACATCGGCGCCTACGGTCACCCTTACCACGCCCTTACCCACCTTGACCTTGGACAGTGAAGGATGCTCGTCAGCGAAGCCGATGATGTCCTTAGCAGTCCTGGTCATAGTGGGGCGCAAAGCATGTTGGACAGCGGATTCGGCATCGACATCCACATGATTACCCTTTCTGGCTGTCGCTAGCACCGCCAAGACCGCCAATGTGCCTGCCGTGGCTATGCCTATGGCCTGCCTTACCCTGTTCGGGCCGTGATTATCGGTGGTGTTTGGGTTTTTTCGAGTCATAAAGCACATAATACACTATTTTGTAATAAAAATCAATATTTTAACCTGGTAGGCCACCTGGGTTATACTTGGGCCAAGGTATGACCAAAGACGATATCATCAAACTTCCTAACCCGCACCTCAGGCAGAAGTCCAAGCGTGTCGGCATCATCACAGGCGAAATCAAGAAGATCGTACAGGACATGAAGGACGCGACGCTGGACTGGGACAAGAGCCGTGCCCACGAGACAGGCGTGGCATTGGCAGCCGTACAGATAGACAGCCTATACAAGATAGTTATAGTCCGCAACGACTACGGCGATAAGGATAATCACGAGTTCACCGTATTCATCAACCCCGAGATCACCAAGCTGGAAGGCGAGATAAAGTCCGACTTCGAAGGCTGTCTGAGCGTCGCGGATGTTTACGGTAAGGTGCCCAGGCATACCAAGGTCAGAGTCAAGGCCTTGAACATGGCCGGTAAATCCTTCCGGGTGACCGCGGAGGGCTTCCTGGCACGCATATTCCAGCACGAGATAGACCACTGCAACGGCATAGTATTCATCGATCACATCAAGGGCGACCCCGAGGCGTTCTTCCGCATTAATGACGAGGGCAAGTTAGAGCCCCTCGACTACGAAAAAGATGTCAAAGACAATAATATTCTTTGGGAATGAGCGTCTGGCGACCGGCGTCAGCACGGCATGCCCTACCCTGAAAGCACTGATCGGTAACGGTTACGAGGTTGCGGCTGTCGTGGTGGCCCAGAACGATCCCGGCAGGTCCAGGCGTGCGCGCGACCTAGAGGTGGCCGCCGTGGCCGCCGAGCACGGCATACGCCTGTTATCACCCCAGGACCTATCCGAAGCCAAGGATGAACTGGCCGCCTACCGGGCCACGGCGGCAGTGCTCATAGCCTACGGCAAGATACTACCCTCGGAGATACTTGATATATTCCCTGGCGGCATAATCAACGTCCATCCTTCATTGCTGCCTCTGCATCGGGGATCTACGCCTATAGAAAGCGCCATATTG
>CAZSAN010000089.1:0-3043 GCA_964604985.1 uncultured Candidatus Saccharibacteria bacterium
GCGATAATTTAATGGTGAGTTTTTATGGCAGCTGAGTCTCCTATTTGGGATCAGATAAGGAATACGCGTCCGGATAGCTGTGATGTCACGCACGCCGCTGGGCGGATGGGGTTGCATAAGAGGCGTAATTTAGACTGGACCGTTTCAGGGCCTGGAAGCAGCGGTGCGCACTATGCTATGCGCGTATCAGAACATCATCCAGAAGGTATCTTGGCATTGATGTTTGATCCAGATATCTCGCTCATAGCTATAATAGGTAAATATATACCCCGACGGGGCGATACAAGTCCGACCCATACTGTTTATCTTGCGACGTTAGAAGCAGGCATAGTGACTGCAACGAGCGGTAGAGAGTACGACCTTGATAACCTTGGCGATAGTCCGCCAGTCACTCCCATATGGACGCCTCCTACCATGTCTGCCGAGCAAGCCTACGCTGATATCGAGCAAGTTTTAGCTGACGCTAGCTTTGACTAAGCGAGTTTGGATATATTAGTAACTAGCTTCCCCGCAAAGGTGTGGGCCTAGAGTTATAATTCAGTGCAGTGGGTTATCATTAGATCATGTCTGTGCGCATAACTGTCGATAGATTACTTAGTAAGCTGGAAAAAGAATACGTAACCCATAACCGTATCGAAGTCTCGAAGTCGGCAATACTTCATAACCTTGATATGTTCACGGGTCTCAGCGGTCTGACTGCCATTCCTGTGCTTAAGGGCAATGCTTATGGTCACGGAATCAAATTGGTGGCCAAGATTTTAGAAGAGCGCCAGTTGTCATATGTGGCAGTTGACGGATATTTCGAGGCTTTGCGCATACGCGAGATCAGCAATCAGCCCGTGCTTATTATGGGTGCTATCCCGGCTGTAAATTATAAACGTCTAAAATATGATAACTTCGCATTCGTAGTGCATGACGCGGCTAGCATTAAGGCGCTGGGCGAGAGCGGAAAACATGTAAAGGTTCACCTGGAGGCTAACACGGGTATGAACCGTTACGGAGCAAAGCCGGATGATATCGTTAGACTCACTAAGCTTATACTGAGTTATCACAAGCTTACGTTAGAGGGCGTTATGAGTCACTTGGCCGACAGCGATGGAGATGATCCTGCCACGGTCGATGCGGCAGTCGAACGGTTTGATCAGTGCGTCGAGGCCGTGCGCTCCACGGGCGCCGATCCAACGATGCTGCATGTTGCTCAGACGGCAGGCAGTATTAAGGCACGGTCCAAGTATGCAAATGCGTTCCGGTTAGGCATAGGACTCTACGGTGTCAATCCGTTCCCCCATCAGCATGAGCTCAACTATCGTCTCAAAGCTATGCGTCCAGCCCTGAAGCTGGTCAGTACGATTACTAAAGTAATTGAACTGAGCAAAGGTGATAAGGTTAGTTATGGCTATACGTTTACCGCGCCTAAACACATGAAGATAGGCGTATTACCGCTAGGGTATTATGAGGGCGTAAACAGGGTGCTTAGCAATACGGGCGTCGTGAAGATCGGCAAGCGCTTCACTCCTATAGTAGGCAGGGTCTGCATGAACCATACAATGATCGACCTTGACGGCATAAAGTCTAAGGCCGGCGATGAAGTAATAGTCTATAGCGACCATGCCGGTGATAGGAACAGCATAGATTACATAGCACATAAGCACAATCTGTTTAATTACAGCTTGTTGACCGGTCTAAACCAAGACATCCGAAGAGTGTTGACCGAGTAATGGATCTGGAGCGCTCTTTAGTGCAGGTAGAAGCCGCGGGCGGTTTTGTCGGGAGCCATCATCAAGGCTACGTCCTGGTCGGTAAGCGTCTTGATCACGGCGTCGTCGCCGACCGAGCCGCTGGAGGTCAGGATGGCTCTGATGCCGGCTTTGGCGAGAAGGCCAGGCCCGTCCGGAAACGGGAAGAAGCTGTCGCTGTAGGCGGTAGCGCCTTCGATCTTATTCTTGTCCAGGGTGGCTTGTAGCAGCAGCTTGTCGCCTTGTTCTTCCAGCTCCGGAAGCTCTATGGTCGTGCGTGTAAGCGCCAGCTGGCCGGCACCCACGCGGTCCTGCTGCCCTACCCCGTTGCCGATTAACTTGCCGTCCTTGACTAATGTGATCGTGTTGCTGTTGGATGTGGAGCCTACGGCCCAGCCGAGTATCATGTCGCGCTTCTGCTGGTCGGTGGGATTGCCATGGGTCTGGATATAGTCAGCGCCAAGGTCCATGACGAACGTGTAATTGGGTTGTTCCAGCGTGCCGCCCCGTACCGGACGCTGGCGTCGTGATGTATCAAGTGATTTTTCGCTAAGGTCTGCCAGCGTCGGGTTGATCACTACGCGCAGTTTGTTGCGGCTGAGCAGTTCCAGGGCTTCCTTGGTGACGCTAGAGCCGACCACGCCGTCCAGCAGGCGCGGGCGGTCGCCTTCCATGGCGTGGCGCATCAGCGCTTGGGCGACCGGTTCGTCTATAGGGCCGTTGATCATGACTACGCCGCCGAAGATAGCGCGGGTGTCGCCTTCCAGCATCTTCTTCACTGCGTCAACGGCCGAATCGGCTACCCCTGTGCCGCAGGCGTTACCGTGTTTGACCCCGACTGCTATGGACGGTACTTTGCCAAAATTGCGGTCGAAACCGGCTGCTACGTGCGTGACAGTCTGAAGCAAGCGGTCGATGTCGGTCATGTTCACATAGCTGCGCTCCATGCCCTGGACGTGTTCGAACTTATCAAGCCCTAATGGGTCGACCGCCACGCGGTTATCAGCGTAAAAGGCGGCTTCTTTCTGCTGTGGGTTTTCACCATATTTGGTGGGGCTGTTCACGCGGGCGAGCGAGCCGCTGACCTCGTTGCCGTTCATGTACTTGGTCAGAGCCAGGGTGTAGCGCGTGACCTCGTACTCTGCTCTGGCTGCCAGGCCGTTAAGAAAGGTGGCTTCGTCCGGTTTGCCGGCTTGCAGCCACTCCAGCACGGTCTGCCGCTGTGAGGCGTGCGAAAGGACGATGCGCCTACCCTTGGCTGCGGAGCGCAGCATGGTCGGGCCGCCTATATCGGTCTGAGTGATGAC
>CAZSAN010000090.1:0-4851 GCA_964604985.1 uncultured Candidatus Saccharibacteria bacterium
GCCGCCCGCCAGCTTTATAAGCTCCATATAGCTGACCCAGGCGGGCATTGGTACGATGACTTCATCACCATGATTCACCAAGGCAAGCAGCGCGGCATAAAGGGCGGGCTTCGATGCGGCAGTGACCACAACGTTCTCAGGCTTTATCCAGTCAAGGCCGTAAAATGCCCGGGACTCTTCAGCTATAGCCTTCCTGAGTTCCGGTAGGCCGGCTGCCGGGGTGTACTTATTGTGGTGCAGCTGCTTTTCCACGTGCGACCGTATGTATTCAGGCGTGTCCGAAGCAAGTTCTCCGGCCGTAAGGTTATAGACGGTCTTGCCCCCCGCCGCGAGCTGCTTGGCCCGCGCGTTCAGGGCCATGGTGGCACTCTCTTGCAAAGCGGTTATCCGATCCGCCAGGACGATCTTATCCATTACTTCGATTATAACCCATAATCCGCATCGACATCGACTGCCGGTATACAAAGTATAGTCTTAAGGGTGTATACTGATACCAAAGCATGGCTCAGTCAGTAATATCGGCGAAAGACGTGGTGAAGCGTTTCAGTGGCGACATAGTCGCCGTAGATGGCATTTCCTTCGATGTAAAGAAAGGCGAGATCTTCGCCTTTCTGGGGCCGAACGGGGCTGGGAAGAGTACCACCATCAAGATGCTGACGACCATGCTGAGGCCCACGGGCGGCGAGCTGCGGCTGGCCGGCCACGACGTCACGAAGGAACGTGATTCGGCACGGAAGGCTTTCGGCATAGTATTCCAGGATCCCAGCCTGGACGAAGAGCTCTCTGCTTACGAGAATATGGAGCTTCATGCCACCCTATATGGAGTACCTAGGAAGCGACAGGAGCCCCGTATACGCGAGCTGATGCAACTGGTGGAGCTATGGGGCCGCAAGGATTCGATGATCAAAACGTTTTCAGGGGGTATGCGGCGCCGGCTGGAAATCGCACGCGGCCTGATCCATGAGCCTCGCATATTATTCCTGGACGAACCTACCCTGGGGCTGGATACCCAGACCAGGAATCTGATGTGGGATTATGTCAAGAAGTTGAGCCGCCAGAAGGGCATGACCATATTCTTTACCACCCATTACCTGGACGAGGCTGAGGAGGTGGCAGAACGCATAGCCATCATCGATCACGGCAAGATAGCCGCTTTGGGCACTACGGCTGAACTTTGCGAGCAGACCGGTACCAAGACGCTTGAGCAGGCGTACCTTAAGCTGACCGGTGAGACATTACGGGATGATGCAGGAGCTGGCAATGACGGCCTGAATTTCCGCACCGCGCTAAGGAACAAGAGGTTGGGCTAGATGGACGTGCTGAAAGTACTATGGCTCAGGCAGATGCGCCGCTACGTAAGGAGCCGCTCACGTGTCCTAGGCGCCTTCGGGCAGCCCATACTGCTGATGTTGGCACTCGGTTACGGCATCGGCGCTATATACAGGCGTGCCGGCGAAGGTGATTACCTGCAGTTCCTAGTACCCGGTATAGTGACCCAGACAATACTTCTTACATCTGTCTTCTGGGGGATCATCATACTTCAGGATAAGCGCTTCGGCTTCTTGTCTGAACTGCTTGTGGCTCCCGTCAAGCGTCTTAACATACTTATCGGCAGCGCGGCTGGCGGCGCAACGATTTCCATATTGCAGGGAATATTGGTGCTGATCATAGGCATGATATTCGGCTTCAGGCCTTATAACTGGTTCATGCTCGTACCGGCTTTGCTCGTCATGTCTTTGATGACTCTGGCATTGACCAGCTTCGGCGCCGGCATAGCCTCTATGGTCGAGGATTTCCAGGGGTTCCAGGGTATAAACAACTTCCTGGTCATGCCGCTATTCTTCTTATCAAGCGCCCTGTACCCGCTAGAAGGCATACCTAAGCCCCTAGAGGTAGTGACCAAGATCAACCCTGTCACATATATGGTGGACGCGCTCAGGCTTATGCTAACTGGGCAATCTCACTTCAGTCTGGGCAGAGACCTGTCGATCATAGCCATAACTTTCGTCGTATGCTTGGCTTTCGCGGTGAACCGCTTCAACCGGATAGAGATATGACGCCTGTCTTCTCGCACCATATGAATGCTATGGCGCCGAATATGAGAGGCAGCCAGTAACTTATCAGCCTATAAAGCAAAGCTGTCGCGAGGGCGGGGGCCGCGTCTATGCCGTAGCCTACGAACCCTACGGCCAGCCCAGCTTCGAATCCGCCCAGCCCGCCCGGAGTGGGCACGGCCGAGCCTGCGCCCAGCGCCAGCGTGAAGACCAGAAGCACTGCCGCGAATGACAGGTGCAGCCCTAGGGCTTTCAGACAGAAGTACACGCACCAGGTATTGCAGAGGGTGAGCGTCATGGATGTCATAAGCGCGCCAAACAGCGACAAAGGACGGCTTCTGTAAGTTGATAGCTGCGCCTTGAAGTCTTTCAGCGCGCGGCCCAACCTTCTACGTCCGAAGAGCATGAACGCTAACGCTGCGGCCAGGGCTATGCCGGCTACGACCCTGGCTATCATGTCTGCATCGGGGCCTCTCCATGTCCCGGCGGTGGTGACATGCCCCGGGACCAACGCCAGTACGACACCGAGCAATAACATATGTCCGATTATGCCCAAAAGGTTGTTCACGGCTACTACGCTTCCAGCCTGAGCCGCAGTGTGCCGTTGCCTGCGCAGATACAGATAATTGGCGCCTAATGCACCTATTCCGGCAGGCAATAATCGGTTGACGAACGTCGCTGCCATCTGTACCGCTAGAGTGCGCCCATATCTGAGCGGTTTGAATGCCAAGAAACAGTATGTAGCTGCGCCGGCTGCGAACGTTGCCGCGGTCAGGACCACGGCCTTTAGCGTATAGCCTGCCTGGGCCTTCTCCAAGAGCGCCCAGCTGGACCGGAAACTTCCGAACTGCGGCAGCAGCACGTATACCGCCCCGGCTATCAGTACCAGAAGCAGCAGCTGCTTCCGGCCCGGGTGTAGATCTAATGATTGTCGCGCCATCTCGCGTCCCATTGTAGACCCGTGGTGACGATGTTGAAAATCTTACGCTGCAACACCCGCATTATGTTTTAATGTAACTGATACTACTGAGCCTGTACGCTACGGATATGCACATGAGTAAGAGCAATAATGGGACTTCTGAAATCATCAAACGAGCGCTGCGGCACTATACTTGGCTCGCAGCTCTTTACGTATCTATAGCGCTGTTCCTGCCCGCTAGCATATCGACCAGGAGTGCCTACGGTCTCTCTGCCTTTGAATACCATGTGGTCTTCGCCTTGGTAGCATTTCCTACGCTGCTGGTATGGCTGGCCGCATTCGTCGGCTACGCCCTGCTTCGCGCGTACGCGCGGTCCATACGCAATACACCTGAAGGTATCTATTTTGATCAGCTGGCCGGAGGAGTCACCTGGCTGGCCTGGAGCCTGCCCGTAGGGGTCATAGCTAATCTGCTATTGAACTTCTTATCCGAGCATAATCCTGGCCTGCATGCAGCATCAATCATAATCATCAATTATATTAACCTCATATTGCCCCTGGTGGCCTTCAGCGTGATAGCTAATGCCTCGCGGGGGCTATTAGGAACGCTGAAGGTAAAGATAACCTTAGCCAGCGCCCGCGTCATAATAGCGGGCTTCCTACTGCTCGGCGTTCTGTACTGCTTCTCTACTTTCCGTCATTTTGACCTGAGCAGTCTTGGCTCTACGAATAATACTTACTTTTTGCCCGTGTGGTTGATCGTACTGACGGTAACCGTGCCTTACTTGTATGCATGGTTCATGGGGATATTGGCCGCATTCGAGATCATACTGTTCAGACGCAATGTAAAAGGCGTGCTGTACCAACGCCCCCTAGGCATGATGGTGGGCGGCCTGCTTCTGGTGATAGCGAGCTCCGTGGCGCATCAGTACACTGTCAGCGCGCTGCCCCACCTGAACCACCTGGTATTGGACTACAGGCTCGTACTGACCTTGCTGTTCCGTGCCTTGAGCGGAGCAGGCTTCGTACTCATTGCCATAGGTGCCCACCGGCTGCAGAAGATAGAGGAAGTGTGATCGGTAATGGCCGCTGACGACACACCCTCACTTTATGATCAGGTCGTAGGCATTACACGAGTGTATCTTGGGCCGGCCGCTGAACGTTTTATAGGACGCCAGGTCGAGAACCATCTGCATAAATCGCCCGAGGAACTTTCCAAGTCGGATCTTATGGGTCTGATCGACTGGATCAAGGCTGTCGTGTCGCTCATAACGGAAGATAATGCGATAGTCGAGGAATATACTTCCGAGCTGCAGAAATTGGCTGGGATGCCATCTGATAAAGGCAAGGCTGGCGACAATGCCAAGGCATAAGACGGCTGCGGACCCGGTCATCTCTGAACGTACGCCCGTTGAGCAACAGGCCGAGGCCGAGGCTTTGTTCACTAGCATAGGCGACGGGGCGATATCCACTGATGAATTCGGTCGCATAACGAGGGTCAACCCCATAGCGCAGTACCTGTTGGGATTCAGTGAATCTGAGCTGGTAGGTACCTGGATACCGAAAAAGGTCGTAGCTCTTAATTTTGACGGTACGCCCATAAACCTCATAGACCGGCCTATAACCAAGGCGTTCCTGACAGGCAAGCCCGTGTCTGATAAACTCTGCTATCTTCGCAAGGACGGACGCCGGCTGCCGGTAGCGGTGACCGTCTCGCCTATGCTTCTAGGCGGCAAGCCGCTAGGCGCCATAGCCGTATTCCGTGATATCACCCTGGACCAGGAGGTTGATCGCATGAAGAGTGAGTTCATATCGCTTGCCTCCCACCAGCTCCGGACTCCGTTATCAGCCATAAAAACATATACCCATATGCTTCAC
>CAZSAN010000091.1:0-3413 GCA_964604985.1 uncultured Candidatus Saccharibacteria bacterium
AGACCGGCCTAATCTTACACCCATAGACGGTGGGAGCGATCCGTCCGCCGACGGGCGGAGTATGCTGGACCGCGCCCGCGACGCCATGATTGAGGGGGCCCGCGACGCTATAGACGCGATATTCAATAATGCCGCTGGCGACAGTAGTCCCTATGGCCATCTTAGTCCGGTCCCGTCGCCGCTGGAGCATGAGGGAGACCAGGATGATGACGCGGCTGACAATCCTTCCGATGTGCCAGGCCAGGCGCCCAACGTCGTACCTATAACAGAGGCACCCAGCTTAAGGGCACGCCAGATCGCTGGCGGGGATTTCGCGGGTTCTTCCGCACTGCAAGACGTGCCGATTCCGCTGAGCGCCGAGGGTGAAACCGACCCGACCTATCATGCGATCAAGAAAGCCAGACTGGAAGTCGAGGCAGCGGTCGAGACCATGCCGACACCCGACATATCCCAGATGGAAGACCTGTTCAAGTAAGTAGCGACGAACAAGTTTATAATAATCAGATGACTAAGCGAAGGCCCATCTACTTGGACCATGCTGCGGCCACGCCGGTGGATCCGGCGGTGCTCAAAGCCATGCTGCCGTACTTCTCTGACAAGTTCTACAATCCCTCGGCCAACTATATGGCTGCCGTCGATGCGCGCAAGGCGCTTGAATCGGCCCGGTCCGGCGTGGCGCATTGGCTTGGATCGCGTCCCGCCGAGGTCATATTCACGGCCGGAGGTACAGAGGCTAATAATCTGGCCATACGCGGCATAATGGAGCGTTTCCCGAAAGGCAACGTTGTCATGACCGCTATTGAACATGAATCGGTGCTTGGCCCCGCCCGTCTATATGTCAACAAGGAAGTGCCGGTAGACAGGGACGGGCGCCTGGATCCGGACACGCTTAGAAAAAGCATAGATGATGACACCGTATTGGTGAGTGTAGGTTACGCCAATAATGAGATCGGCACCACCCAACCGATCAAGGAGGCGGCCAAGGCTATAGCAGAGGTACGCAGAGCACGTGGACGCGGCGGGTTGCCGCTGCTATTCCATACGGATGCCTGTCAGGCGGCCAATTATCTTGACCTACATGCAGCTAAGCTAGGCGTGGATCTGATGACACTTAACGGAGGCAAGATATACGGGCCTAAGCAGAGCGGCGTGCTCTACGTGAAGGCTGGTACCGTGCTTTCGCCTCTAGTCCTCGGCGGCGGGCAGGAAAGAGGACTGCGCAGCGGCACCGAGAACGTGGCGTCAGCTATAGGCTTCGGCAAGGCGCTGGACATCGCGCAGGCGTCGCGCCATGAAGAAGCTTCGCGCCTCCACGACCTTCAGCTCAGGTTCATTAGTCGGCTGCAGACGGCGGTCCCGGGTGCTGCGGTCAACGGTTCGCTCAGGCACCGTTTGCCGAATAACCTACACGTAACGTTCCCAGGCAGCGATAACGAGCGCTTGTTGATACAGCTGGATGAAGCAGGAATCATGGCGGCAGCCGGGTCGGCCTGCAGTGCCGACAGCGGCGAACCCTCTCACGTGCTTAGGTCCATAGGGTTGAGCGACGACGAGGCGCGTGCTTCCTTACGTTTCACCATGGGCCGCGGTACTGACGCGGATATGATCGAATGGACCGTGCGCACTCTGGCCGACTTCCTTTCGCCGTAGGAGTTTTTGCAGTATAATCACACTGAAGCTTTAGCGCTTTCAAGCTATCGTAGTACTTCGGATCCGATCAGGACTCAAAGATGGTAAGCAAGGTGGGTAAACAAACATGACGATCTGGTGGCTGGCCCTAATACTGGCATGTATCGGCAGTGCCGGTATCGCTTTCATATGGCTCGCGGTACGGCTGGGCCGCGTCAGCGCCCCAAAGTCCGGCGCGCACAACCTGCCAGACTCGTACGAGGCCGCCGCCCAAGAGGACATAGAACACCTGTTCAACGAGGAGTTCAGGGAGGAGCTTCGCAACCGCGGCCGTCTTCATTTTGAAAAGATCATAGGCGAGAACGCCATGTTCCTGCAGCAGGACCTGCGACTTACCACATCCCAGATCAATGATTACATGAAGAGCGAGATCACGGCCAAGCTCAAGGAGGAGTTCGGCAAATATGAGCAGTCGATCATGGACGCCACACAGATTGCGGTCGAGTCCATACAGAAGACCAATATGGCCGTGGACGAACAGCGCCAATTGCTCAGCCAGCAGGTACAGCAGGAGATCCTGGCCGAGAAACAGGAGACCATAAAAAGATTCGAATCCAACATGGCAGACATAGTGAACCACTATGTACTAGCGGCGATAGGCAACCAGATAGACCTGAATGATCAGTTGGAGTACATATTGGGCGAGATGGAGGCCAACAAGAAGGCGATCATAGAGGATATCCATGGCGGAGCATAAGGCTGCGGCGGCATTGACACTGCCGGTCGCCGTGATCGGCCCCATAGATGTAGGCAGGCTTATCCGCGAGCTTCAGGCCATCGATGAAACCGCACTTCAGGCTGGTCTGCGACAGGGAGAGGTCCCGGCGGCCAAGCTGCCAAAGACCAGTCAGCTGATGGATCAGACCGCCTCGGCGAATAAGCTGGACCTTATGAAGAAGACGGATCGGGACAGATTGAAACGTTACCTGGAAGAGGTCAAAGCCAAGGCCCCTGTGCTTCACGTAAGTCTGAGCGCCGACCCGCCTCCCATATTCCTGGAGAAACTTACGAGTTGGTTCAGGCGTGAGATACACCCGTCGGCCCTATTGACCGTAGGCTTGCAGCCGAACATCGGCGCAGGTTGCATATTGCGCACCACCAATAAACAGTTCGACTTCTCTTTGCGGCAGGACTTTGCTGGTAAGCGGGACCTGTTGCTGCAGAAGATCGCGGGCAGTCCTTCTGCGGAGCAAAAGGCCGCACCTGCCGGGGCGGCAGTTTCGTCTGATGCGGTGGAGCAGGCCTCATGAACAGCGGCAACCAACATTTTGACCGGCTGGTCGACTCCGGCCAACCAGTAGGCGAGGTCATAGCCGTGGATAAGTTCCTGGTACGAGTACGCGGACTACAGCCGTGCACGGTTCACTCGCTTGTGATGTTCGAAGACGGCAGCAAGGGTTTCGTGCACCAGGTACATGATGATCATGTGGTAGTACTACACCTTGGATCTGCCAGCCTAGAGGCTGGCACTACCCTGGTGCTCCAGCATGACGAGCTGGTCAGCAAAGTGGGTAAGGATTTCATAGGCCGCGTCGTATCAGTCACCGGAGAACCGCTGGACGGCAAAGGTCCCATAGCGGCGGACGGGGTCTGGCCTGTTTTCAACACGGCGCCGCCGCTTTATAAGCGGCGCATGCTCGAAGAACAGCTGGAGAGCGGCGTCACCGCCATAGATGCGCTGTTCCCGATAGTCAGGGGCCAGCGCATGGCATTGCTGGGCGATA
>CAZSAN010000092.1:0-4335 GCA_964604985.1 uncultured Candidatus Saccharibacteria bacterium
CCCACGCTTTCGTGCCTTAGTGTCAGGAACGAGCCAGTACCCTGCCTACGCCATCGGTGTTCCTCCTAATATCTACGGATTTCACTCCTACACTAGGAATTCCAGGTACCTCTCTCGTCCTCTAGCTGGGCAGTTTAGATAATGCTTATCCGGTTGAGCCGGACTCTTTCACTATCCACTTACCCTGCCACCTACGCAACTCTTTACGCCCAGTAATTCCGGATAACGCTTGGATCCTCCGTATGACCGCGGCTGCTGGCACGGAGTTAGCCGATCCTTATTCCTCTGCTACCGTCATATTCGTCACAGAGAAAAGCAGTTTACGACCCGAAGGCCTTCATCCTGCACGCGGCGTTGCTCCATCAGGCTTTCGCCCATTGTGGAAGATTCCCTACTGCTGCCTCCCGTAGGAGTCTGGGCCGTTCTCAGTCCCAGTCTGGCTGATCATCCTCTCAGACCAGCTAATGATCATCGCCTTGGTGAGCTTTTACCTCACCAACAAGCTAATCATGCGCAGGCCGTTCCCAAAGCGCCGAAGCTTTAATCCGAAGACCACATGCGGTATTAGACACCATTTCTGGTGCTTATCCCTCACTTTGGGGTACGTTCCTACGTGTTACTCAGCCGTCCGCCGCTCGACACCCGAAGTGTTTCCGCTCGACTTGCATGTATTAGGCACGCCGCCAGCGTTCATCCTGAGCCAGGATCAAACTCTCCACAAAAAGAATCTGCTTGGCTTCAGTCAAAACATGCAGCCTACTGGAGGCTGCACTGACATTTGCTAAAACAGTTCACGCACTTTGGAAGTGCTATTGAACTGACGTTGATTTGCACTGCTCAATTTTTAACGAACATATGGCACGATCGCGGGCTTAAATCTCGGTGGGAGACTTATAGCAAGCCCACCTGCGAGCCATTCAGACCATCATACAGCAGTTTAAGCGCTTTGGTCAAGGGGTAAATGGCAGGGAGTATGGTAAAAAGGTCAACAACGCTTATGCCTGGGATACTTGCATAATATCAATAAGTATGGTACTGTTAGCTTTATGTCAAGAAACCGGCAGGAAGGGTCAGGCGGCCAAGCGCCTGGCACCGAGAACAGGGGTAGGCGCTTCCGCCTCGGAACCAAGACCTTAGCCATGCTAGTGGCCGCGGCAGGAGCCGGATACGCCGCCAGATCATTTGCTGGCGATAACGTAGACCAGGCCGCACTGAACGCCATACGCGGCCGGCAGGAAGCAACCGACCGGAAGATCGAGAAAGCTGTCACCGGCCTGGCCCGTATAAACGGCGTAAGGATACATACCCTGCTCGGAAAAGGCCTTGATGACCCGTCCGGCTTACCGGGCCAAGGCGAACGCGTGAGCGATAAGCAGCGCGGTAAACTGGCCGCGTCAGCCGTATCCATACTTATGCGGCCCAGAGGCGCTTCCGATCATTGGAGGTACATTTGTAGCGGCACCAAGGTTTCAATCGATGATAACCCCTACATACTTACGGCACAGCACTGTCTGGGCCCCATGTACGATAGCTCCCAGGTAAAGCCCCACAGCTACGCGGCCAATGTCCTGGATAGGGATCCGGATCATTACGCAATCGGCCAGGCTACCAGCGATTCAATCATAAAGAACAAGACGCCCATGGCTTACGTGACCGGAGCTTCCGTCATCGTGGGCGGACATTACCGGCCTGACATGGCGCTGCTGAAAGTCCGGCCGGCCCACCACAATTATGAGAGCGCCAGCTTCGACGGTATGCCCAGCATACCCCTGAAGGACTACGCCAAGGAACCGCCGGAACCCGGCTCCCAGGTAGCCTTCTACAGCGTGCCATCGGCATCTAATAAGTTGGCGGTGTCGGGATTAGGCACCTATCTGGGGCGCATCAAGTCGCCTGACGATCCCTTCATGGTAGATGTGTTCGGCCTGAAAGTCATGGACGCACGGCACGACCCTGCCGAGCATGGCGGCAGCGGCAGCGGATCCATAGGTGCGAACGGACACATGTTCGGCGATCTGGTGTACAGGTTCGGCCGGCCGGGCGAAGCAAACAGGCCGATGACGCAACCGGACTACCCATACGACGAAGCCTATAGGCTGCGGGAGGCGCAGTCGCTTGGCGTGGACGTGTCCCAGTATTCGGTGATAGCTAACGCGGTAGTGCCGCCGCCGTTCGTATTCGATGAGCTAGTGAACGGCTTCGACAACCGCCTGCCGGCACTCTTCCCGGCTAAATAGGACGGCCTAAGCGGATTCGCCCCTGGGCTTGGCCTTGGGCTTCGCCTTAGGTTTCGGGGCTTTCTGGGCCTTATCGTCCTTAGGGTCTTCGGCCACCAGTTCAGCCTGTGCGGAGTCGTCCTCGTCGCCCTCTTCTACCTTATCCACGAGCGCCAGGGAGACGACTTCGTCGCCGTCGTTCATACGCATGATGCGCACGCCCTGGGTGGCGCGGCCAAGCGACGGTATGTCCTTCAGACCTAGGCGTATGGTCTGTCCAAGCTTGCTGATCAGGATGACCTCTTGGCCGTCGCCTTCATCCAGGCGTTTAACGCCCACCAGCTCGCCGGTCTTGTCATTCACGACCGCTGAACGTATACCGACGCCGCCGCGGGCATGAGGCGTGAACTGATCGATGCTGGTACGCTTGCCGTAACCGTACTTGCTGATGACGAATATATCGGCGCCTTTCTCTACCACGTCCATGCCGATCACATGGTCGCCCTGGCGCAGCCTTATGCCGCGCACGCCGCGGGCCACGCGGCCCATAGGACGGGCTCCGGACTCGTGGAAACGTATGGCCTGGCCCTGGGCCGTACTGATAACGACCTCGTTATCGCCCGTGGTCATGCGGATCCACTTAAGCTCGTCGCCGTCGTCCAGACGTATGGCTATCAGGCCGCTCTGCCTGACGTTCTTGTACTGGTCGAAAGGAGTCTTCTTGATGGTGCCGCGGACCGTGCACATGATCAGATTCTGGGCGTTATCGGTCTTGGATATGTTGATGACGCTGCTGACGGTCTCTTCGGGCTGTAACTGGAGCAAGTTCACGATGGCAACACCCTTGGCATTCAGGGAGGCCGCAGGGACCTCGTACGTCTTGATTCGGAACACACGGCCCTTGTTAGTGAAGAACAGCAGATAATCGTGCGTTGAAGCGTTCACGACGTGCTCTATCACGTCTTCCTCGCGCGTGGCCATGCCGCGGCGGCCCTTGCCGCCGCGGCCCTGGCGCTTGTACTCGGCGATCAGGCTCCGTTTGACATAGTTGGCGGCGGTCAGCGTGACCACGACCTGTTCATCGGCTATCAGGTCCTCGTCGCTCATCTTGCCCAGTTCGCCAGGTATGACCCGAGTGCGACGCTCATCGCCGTACTGCTTCTTCAGGGCCAGCAGTTCGTCCTTTATGATCTTCAGTATCTTCTTTTCGTCGGCCAGGATGCCTTCCAGTTCGGCGATGAGCTTCTTCAGCTCGGCCAGCTCGTCTTCGATCTTCTTGCGCTCCAAGCCGGCCAGGGTACGCAGCTGCATGGCCAGGATGGCCTTGGCCTGGATCTCGGTCAGCTTGAACTTCTTCATTAAGTTAGCTTGGGCTTCGTCCGTGGTGTCTGACTTGCGTATGGTGTCTATGACCTCGTCGATATGATCCAGCGCGGTCTTAAGGCCTTCGAGCACATGGGCACGCTCCTTGGCTTTCCTAAGCTCGAACTCGGTGCGGCGGCGCACTACGGATTGCCTGTGCTTGATGTGCTCGGCGATGATGTCCTGCAGGCCCATGACTCGGGGCTGTATGCCGTCGACCAGGGCCATCATGTTGAAATGGAAGCTGGTCTGCAGCGGGGTCAGCTTGTAGAGCTGATTGAGAAGCTTCTTGGGGTAAGCGTCCTTCTTGAGATCTATTACGATGCGGACACGTCCGCGGGCCGTCTCGTCGCGTAGGTCGGATATGCCGGCCAGCTTCTTGTCGCGCACCAGGTCGGCGATCTTAAGCAGCAGGGTTTCTTTGTTCAGGGCGTAGGGGATCTCTGTGATGACTATCTGATGCCGTCCCTTGGCGCCCTCCACCACTTCGGCCACGCCGCGCGTGACCACGCCGCCCCGCCCCGTAGCATAAGCCGTGCGGATCGATTCCTTGCCGTATATGATACCGCCCGTCGGGAAGTCGGGGCCTTTTATGTGCTCCAGGAGATCATCCAGCGTGGCTTCCGGGTTATCTATAAGGTTTATCTCGGCGTCTATGAGTTCGCCTAGGTTGTGCGGCGGTATGTTCGTAGCCATACCGACGGCGATGCCTAGTTGTCCGTTCAGCAGCAGGTTGGGCAGTTTGGCTGGCAACACG
>CAZSAN010000093.1:0-2042 GCA_964604985.1 uncultured Candidatus Saccharibacteria bacterium
TATCTGTTAGGGGTCGTCCACCGCGGTCAAACCTTAAGCGTATAAGTAAAATTTTGCTACACTTTAAGGTATGAATTTGTTCGGTGGGCTTAAGAAGGACGGTAAGAATAAGTCCAGGTTGCCGGCCAACCTCCGTGACAACGCCTCCAAGTTCAAGGTCATCATGGACAACATCGAGGACGGCGTAGTACTTATAGACAGCCAAGGTGTGATACAGATGATGAATCCCGGTGCGGGCAAGATGTGCGGTTGGCCGGTGGAAGAAGCGACGGGCATAGACGTGGTCACGGTGTTGCAGCTGGTGGATGATAAAGGCGAGGCCATAGCGGAGGCCCAGAACCCGTTCCGCCAGGTGTTCAGTACGGCCAAGGTCATCCGTCAGGATGCCGTGCTTATGACCCGCGACAAGAAGCAGGTCTCCATCAACATCAGTTTATCGCCCCTCATGGACAGCGATAAGGAAGTCACCGCCGCCGCGGCCGTGTTCCGCGACGTCAGCCACGAACGCGCCGAACAGAAGCAGCGGGGAGATTTCATCAGCACCGCCAGCCACGAGATGCGTACTCCCGTGGCAGCCATAGAAGGTTATCTGGCGCTGGCGCTGAACGACAAGGTATCTACCATTGACAGCCGGGCCAGGGGATATCTGGAAAAGGCGCATAGCTCCACGCAGCACCTGGGACAGCTGTTCCAGGACCTGCTCACTAGCGCCAAGGCCGAGGACGGCCGGCTATCCAGCCACCCCGTGGTCGTCGAGCTGGGCGAGTTCATAGAAAAGCTGACCAGCGACCTAAGGCTGGTCGCCGAGAAGAAAGGGCTGTTCGTCGAGCTAGAGACCGGCAGTAGCACCACCATAAACGCTACCAAGGAAACCGGAGGCGACAAGGTCATAAGGCCGCTGTATTACGTCTATGCCGATCCTGACCGCATGCAAGAAGTCATAACCAATCTGTTCGATAACGCCGTCAAGTATACGCCAGAGGGAAAGATATCGCTGGGAGTCACCGGCAACGACCAGGTGGTCCAGTGCTACGTAAAGGATACCGGCCCGGGTATACCGGCGGATGATCTGCCGCACCTGTTCCAGAAGTTCTACCGTGTGGATAACTCCGCTACCCGTACCGTAGGCGGCACCGGACTCGGGCTGTTCATATGCCGCAAGATAGTTGAGCTTTACGGCGGCCGTATCTGGGCCGAGAGCGAACTCGGGAAAGGCAGCAGCTTCTACATCAACCTGCCAAGGTTGAGCACGGAGAAGGCCACCCAGATGAAGGCCGACGAAGCCGCCAAGACCACCGTGACACCTACGGCCGCAATGACTAGCAGCACCGCCGGGCAGGCGGCTTCGTCGGCGACCGCCCCTAGCACTTCCCCTTAAGGATTCTCGTGATACAATGATGTAGATAAACCATAAGCGATACGATACAAGGTACTTATCAGATGGCGAAACTACTGTTAGTCGAAGACGATAATAACTTGCGCGAGATATACGAGGCACGCCTGCAAGCCGAAGGCTATCAGATAGTCTCGGCCCAGGACGGGGAGCAGGCCCTGGTGGTCGCGAAGGCCGAGAAGCCTGACCTGATCATATCCGACGTCATGATGCCGAAGATCAGCGGTTTTGAGATGCTCGACATACTACGCAATACCGATGAGCTTAAAGGCGTAAAGGTAATAATGCTGACGGCCCTGGGCCAGAGCGACGACCAGCAACGTGCCGACAAACTCGGTGCGGACCGTTACCTCGTGAAGTCGCAGGTCACGCTGGAAGACATAGTCAATACGGCTCATGAACTCCTGGGCGACCAGGCAGCCACAAACGCCGCCGCCCCGGACAAAGATGCCGACAAGGGCGCCAAGGAAGAATCCAAGCCCCAGGAATCGGCACCCGCCCCAGAACCCGCTGTGGCACCAGCACCCGCTCCAGAGCCCACGCCTGCCCCTGAACCGAAATCTGAGCCAACCGCGCCTCCAGCCCCCGCACCAGCACCCGCTCCAACTCCCACGCCTGAGCCGAAACCCGCACCAGCTCCAGAGCCCAC
>CAZSAN010000094.1:0-6669 GCA_964604985.1 uncultured Candidatus Saccharibacteria bacterium
GAAGTCAGCGTCAATGTGGGTCAGGTAGAGTTCGTCGGCCTTGCCCGCATCCATAACTTGCCTGAATACGTCGGCGCCGCCGGCGACCCATAGGTCTTTGTCTTTGAATTCGTCCAGCAGTTCATGCAGATCGTGGACCGTTATAGCCCCTACAAAGGTTTCGTTCCGGCGGGTCAGTACATAGTTCTTGCGGTCCGGCAGCGGATGGCCGCCATACGCTTCGCGGAAGGTGGTGGCACCAGTCAGCACGTTGCCGCCGTGGGTCTTGGTCTGACGCGCAAAATATCTTAGGTCTTCTGGTATATACCAAGGGATCACGCCATTCCTTGCCAACCCCAGCTTGCGGTCGATGGCGGCGATCAGACGTATCACGTCCTGCCGTTCCTTAACTGGTTAAGTAAATAGAACGAGCCTGTGACTACGCATATCTCTTCCGGGGAGTCTAAAAGGGCCTGATAGGCCTGCTGCGCTTCGGGTATGACCTTAACTTCCGGAGGATTGCCAGCCTGGCGGAAAGATTCGGCCAACAGATCCGGGTCCAGAGGGCGGGCGACCATATCCTGTGAGGCCTGGAACGTCGTCGTGATTATGCGGCTGGAAAACGGTCTTAGTAACGGTATGAGGTCACGGTATTCTTTGTTATCCTTCAGACTCAGCAATACCGCCGGTTTAGTGCCTGGATATAGGCGCTGGAAACTGTTTATGAATGCTGTCATCTTCTGGGTATTGTGAGCACCGTCCATGATCACGGTCTTGCGCCCGACCTTTGTCACATCCATCCTGCCAGGTATGCGGACAGCCTGCGTCTCAGCCAGCTGCGAGGCAGTCAGACCGTTCAGGCCATCCCTATGTTCAATGGAAAGATAAGCCTCGTGCGCCAGCAACCAATTGCGCTGCTGATAATCGGCCATGTCGGTAAGTTCCTTGTGCCACATTTGTCTTGTACGCTGCTCGTCAAGCACATGTAGATGGGCGTGGTACTGTTTGGCGCGCGCACGTATGGGACGCATTATCGAAGCCGCCTGTCCGTACATGAACACATGGTTTTGATCATGGATTATTCCAGCCTTTTGCGCCGCTATCTTAGGCAGCGTATCGCCAAGTACATGCATGTGATCGAATCCTATGTCTGTGATTATGCACACTTTGTCCTGGCGGTCAGCGACGTTGGTGGCATCATATAGTCCGCCCAGACCTGTTTCCAGCACTGCATAGTCCACTCCCTCTTTCTTGAATACCCAGAAGGCGAAGGCGGCTAATAGCTCAAAGTAAGAGGGGGGATCAGAACGGGCGATGTCGTCCACCTTGTCCAGGAATTCACCTAGCCATGAACAGAACTTTTCTTCTGGCAGCGGCTGTCCGTCTACTTGCACCCTTTCATTGACGCTATCAACATGCGGCGAAACGGTAAGGCCTACCTTTTTGCCTGCAGCCTTCAGCAGTTCGGTCATGTAGTAGGAGGTCGATGTCTTGCCGCTGGTGCCAGCCACGTGCACGATCCTGAGAGCCTTGTGCGGATCCCCCACCGCCCCTAGCAGGTGCAGCGTTCTTTCAAGCTTGATGTCCTTGTCAAACAAGCGTGAATTCTTGGCAACATAAGGCGACAGAGCCGCATTAACCTCATTAAGATTCCGTATTTTCACCCCTGCTTATTCCTTCTCTGTTAACATATTAGATACGCATAGTATACGTCACTATGCGCCCGTAGCTCAGCGGATCAGAGCACCTGTCTTCGGAACAGGGGGTCGGGGGTTCGAATCCCTCCGGGCGTACCAGGCTGTGGTATTATGTCCTTACTTTAACAATTTAATCCTGTGGGCGGCGTGTAATTCGCCGACCGGACGTATAGCCGTCGACCATCGTCCTTCGACGATGGATGACCATGTGAGATTCATGGGCCGACCGTATAGTCGGGACCTTGGCATCAAGCCAGGGTGCTGTCATGCCTGACAGCAGAAAGGGAAAGTATGAAAGAGAATAAATATTACGGTCCTGCCGCCGTGGTGGCGGCAGCTTTATTGTGGAGCCTCGACGGCTTGCTGAGACGCCACTTATATACCTTGCCGGCACCGGTTATCGTGTTCTGGGAGCACACTTTCGGGTTCCTGGTACTGTTACCTATACTCGCTTTCTCTTGGCGCTACTTCAAGCAGCTGACGAGAAAACAATGGATGGCTATCGGCCTGGTAGCTCTGCTCTCAGGCGCTGCCGGTACCATACTGTATACGGCCGCGCTGGGACGCATACAATACATACCCTTCTCGGTGGTAGTATTGCTCCAACAGCTAAATCCGGTGTTCGCCATACTCGCCTCCGCGCTTCTGCTACGCGAGCCATTGACCAGAAGGTTCGTCGGCCTGTCGTTAGTTGCGCTGGTAGCCGCATATTTCGCTACTTTCCCGGATATAAGGATAAACTTCGCTACCGGCACCGGTACGGCCCTAGCTGCCCTGATGGCAGTGGGAGCTGCGGCGGCCTGGGGTTCGTCTACCGCCTTTTCCAAATACGCCTTAAAGGGCACTTCATCCTTCCATGTAACGGCCGCGCGCTTTGGCATAACTCCGTTCTTCGCCCTGCTCTTCGCCGGTCTTTCAGGCACCGCCAGCGACATAGGCAATATAACGGCCAGCCAGTTCGGATACTTGATAGCGATCACCTTCTCGACCGGTCTGGTAGCAATGATAATTTACTACTACGGACTGAAAAGGGTGCGGGCGTCCCGCGCTGCCATACTTGAGCTGGCATGGCCTGCTTCCGCGGTATTGGTAGGATACTTCTGGTTACACCAGAGCCTGACGCTGAGCCAGAGCATAGGCGGTCTGGTATTGATCGGCGCCATTCTGCTCATAGCCCGCGACACAAGGGATGTCGATACGCCCGTGATTGAAAAAAAGATCAAAGCGCCGGCTAAAGCATCCAAGGCAACGGCTAAAGGTGCGGCCTGATTGTCACCCGAGCTGCCTCCCTGTAGACTAGGAACATGAAACAGAACGGGAGTCTGAAGCTCAAGACCGGCCTGGCAGAGATGCTGAAGGGCGGCGTGATAATGGACGTGGTGGATGCCGAACAGGCCAAGATAGCCGAAGATGCCGGGGCTGTCGCAGTCATGGCCCTGGAACGCGTGCCGGCCGACATCCGTGCCCAAGGCGGCGTTTCCCGCATGTCAGATCCACAGATGATCAAGGAAATCATGGCAGCCGTCAGCATCCCGGTGATGGCCAAGGTCAGGATCGGACATATAGCTGAAGCTCAGATACTGGAATCGTTGGGTGTGGACTACATAGACGAGAGCGAGGTCCTGACGCCGGCGGATGCTGCCAACCACATATACAAGGCCGATTTTAAGGTTCCTTTCGTATGCGGTGCACGTGATCTGGGCGAGGCATTGCGCCGCATAGGCGAAGGCGCCGCCATGATCCGCACCAAGGGCGAGGCCGGTACCGGCGATATAGTAGAGGCCGTCCGGCATATGCGTACGGTGCAGCAGCAGATCAAACGTCTGACCACGCTGGAAAAGGATGAGCTCATGAACGCAGCCAAACAGATGGCAGCTCCTTATGAGCTGGTAAGATTAGTCGCTGACGAGGGCAAGCTACCCGTGCCCAATTTCGCTGCAGGCGGGATAGCCACACCGGCTGACGCGTCCCTGATGATGCAGCTGGGCGCCGAAGCCTTGTTCGTAGGCAGCGGCATCTTTAAGTCCGGCGACCCCGCCAAGCGCGCCCGGGCCATAGTCCAGGCTGCCGCACACTACGAAGATCCTAAACTGCTTGCTAAGTTGTCGGCCGGCCTGGGCGAGCCCATGGTCGGTATCAGTGTCGGCGAACTGGACCCGGAGCGACGGCTTCAGGACCGTGGCTGGTAGACCGGCAGCCGGCAGAAAGGTAGTAGGAGTGCTTGCGCTCCAGGGTGACGTAGCGCTCCACCTGGAAGCTCTAAATTCATTGGGAGTAAAGACCGTAGCTGTCAAAACGCCGCGTCAGTTGCGCGGTCTGAGCGGACTTGTCATACCGGGAGGCGAAAGCACCTCCTTGCTCCGCCTGTGCGAACCCATCGGCATGCTGGAAGCCGTGATCAAGTTCGCCAGGGGCGGCGGAGCGTTGTTCGGCACCTGTGCCGGCGCCATACTGTTGGCCGCCCGGGTCACCGATCCGGCCCAGAAGAGCCTGGGCCTGATAGATATATCTATACAGCGCAATGGATACGGCCGCCAGATCGATAGCATAGAGACCGCCGGGGAAGCTTCCCGTGTCTTACGCAAAAAGAGTATCCCCCTCGTCTTCATACGGGCGCCACGTATAATTGAAACGGCCTCCGGGGTACACATACTGGCGACCTATCGGGATGAACCGGTGCTGGTGCGGAACGCAAACGTCCTGGCCGCTACTTTCCATCCAGAGCTGGGCGACGACGATACGGTTTATAGATATTGGATTGATGAGATTGTGGAAAGGAAGCATGTATAATGATTGGGATGAATGTCACTATAGTCGGAACCGGATACGTCGGTCTGGTTACTGGTTGCTGCTTGGCCGACAGCGGTAATCAAGTAGTCTGCGTCGACAACAATGAAGCCAAAGTAAGCGATATGAAAAAGGGTGTCGTGCCCATATACGAACCCGGGCTAGAAGAGATAATGCTGCGCACCTCCAAAGACGGCACCCTGACTTTCACCACCGACCTGGCAGAAGGCGTGAGCCAAGCCGACGTCATCTTCCTAGCCTTACCTACGCCGCCTAACGAAGACGGCTCAGCCGATCTATCTGCCGTGTTAGCGGTCGCCGGACAGCTGGGTAAGTGCCTTCCGGAAAAATATTGCGTGATCGTGGATAAGAGCACGGTGCCGGTCGGTACGGCAGAAGCGGTACGCCAGAAGATCACAGCGCAGGGCGGCAAAGATTTCGACGTGGTATCAAACCCTGAATTCCTGCGCGAAGGATTCGCCGTCCAAGATTTCAAGGAACCGGAGCGCGTGGTAGTGGGCGTCACAAGCAAGAAGGCCGAGAAAACCATGGGTGAGCTTTACAGGCCCTTCACCAGCAAGGAGCGCCCGCTGTATGTAACCGATCCGGCGACTGCCGAGCTAGCCAAGTACGCTGCTAACTCCTTCTTGGTAACCAAGATAAGCTTCATGAACGAGATGTCGCACCTATGCGAGATGATGGGCGCGGACGTCGACATGCTCAGACTGGCAATAGGTTCGGACAGCCGTATCGGAAGCAAGTTCCTGTATCCGGGCATAGGTGCCGGCGGCAGCTGCTTCCCTAAGGACGTAAGGGCCCTAAAACATATGGCCGATGAGCAGGGCTATGATTTCAAGCTTCTCAAGTCCGCCATGGCGGTCAATGATCAACAGCAGCAGGTGCTCGCACGGCGGGTACTTGACCACTTTGACGGGGATGTAAAGGGAAAGACTTTCGCTCTGTGGGGTTTGGCGTTCAAGCCTAATACCGACGACATCCGCGAAGCCCCTGCATTAGTCATAATCGACGCCCTACTTGAAAAAGGTGCGAAGGTCCAGGCATATGATCCGGAAGCAGCTGATAACGTACGCAGGCTTTACGACGATAAGGACGGCCTGCGGATCATCGATGATAAATATCAGGCGCTGGACGGCGCATCGGCGCTACTTATAGCTACAGAGTGGCCGGAGTTCAAGGATGCCGAGCTGGATCGCATAGCCAAGACCCTTGAACAGCCGCTAGTCTTCGATGGACGCAACGTTTTCGGTACCGCCCCCATGCAAAAGGCCGGTTTCACATACTACAGTATCGGCAGACAACCCGTCACTTCTTAGGCTTAGGCATCGGCTTGGCCGTATGCTGGGCCATGGCATGTAGGTTGTGGAGCATCTTCTCTATGGTCATAGTCAGTTCCTTTTTATTTTTTATCTAGCAGGCGGATTACTTGCATAACCTTGCAAGAGTATGCCTGGTATACATGATAGTCTGTAAGAATTCTTACAGCTCAAGGTGTTAATTTTTCGTTGGCGGAGGTAGGAATTTGGTGTCGCCGACGTATTTGGCGTGAAGCAGAGCTCTTTGCAAGGTGTCCAGCACCTTTTCAGCCTGTTCGCGGCTCATACCTACTCTGGCCACGGCTGTGCGCTGGGATGGGCTGGTAGCCTGGGTGAAGCTAAGCGTAAGGCCTGAATCATTCCATAACACGTCCAGTCCGTCGCTGTAGATGGTTCTGGTGTCGAAGCCGAGTAGCATCACTACGTTCTTTGATGCCAGATGCTGCTCGATAGGCTCGGCTTTCAATTGATCTGGCATTTCGCTGTCGTATTTGGCCAGCTCCCATAACTGCATGGCTTCGCGATCCGCTACACCGAAATGACTGATCAAGAGCAAAAGGATGTCTTCGGCCGGCCGCTCTATGCCTGCCTCTATACGTCTTAGTCGCTCTTCTTCGATCTCAACCGCGCCGGAAACTTCCAGCAGGCTCTGCCGCGACTGTTCGCGTACGTATTTAAGATGGCTGCCCAACGTTATGTACGGTTTGTCTGCTGCTTCATTCATACTATCCAATGATAATCGCGGCAAGCCTATAGCGCAAGCGTAAGCTGCTGTACAATCTAAGGGATGAACGTAGATGAAAATGTCTCTTTGACTGACTTTTCCACCATGGGACTGGGGGGCCAGGCAGCATATCTGACAGAGGTGAAAA
>CAZSAN010000095.1:0-6456 GCA_964604985.1 uncultured Candidatus Saccharibacteria bacterium
AGTACGGCTTCGGTTATTATCCCCAGCGTACCCTGGCTGCCGACGATAAGCGGGGTCAGATCGAATGAACCGTCCTTCTGCTTGATATCCAGAAGGTTGTAGCCAGCATTGTTCTTGACCACGTCACGGACGATCTGGCCCACCACTTCGCTTTTTTCTTCCAGCAGGGTATCTATCGAACGGTATATCTCGCCCTCGAAAGTGGCTAGGCCCATCTTCTTGTTCAGCTCTTTCTTATTGATGCGCCCCGTCTCTATGACCTCGCCGTTAGCCAAGACCACGCGCAGGCTCTTCGTATAGGCCAAGGTATCGCCGTATTTGACAGACTTCTCGCCTGAAGCGTTGTTGGCGATCGCGCCCCCTACCGTGGAATACTCCACGGACGCCGGATAAGGCGGCATGAAACGTCCGTGGGTATGCAGGGTCTGTTGAAGTTTGGAATACATTATGCCAGGCTCCACCGTGACAGTGTTAGCCTTGGTGTCAATCTCGAGTATGCGGTTCATGTGCGCCGGAAACACCAGGATGATACCGCTGCCCAAGGCGGCCCCCGTCTGGTCGGTACCCGACCCCCTTGCCGTGATTGGTATGATACGGCCTCTTTCGGCCAGCTGCCAGCTGAAGCGGCAGGCTTTGCGGACGTCATTTTCGATTCTGGGGTATGCCACCAATGCGGGCGCCAGCTGTAATATGCTGCCATCCGTAGCGAAATAGCGGCGGGCGTCCGTGCTCGTCATAACTTCGCCTTGCAGATGTTCCTGCAAGTAGTGCGCCACCTTGCTCATACTATTATCCCCATTCCCATTCTTACAGCATATGATAGCACATGGTCGCGGCCGCTCATGCTTCTGGTGGGCGAGAGAGGACTTGAACCTCCACGAACCGAAGTTCACTAGCTCCTGAAGCTAGCGCGTCTACCAATTCCGCCACTCGCCCATTGTTATGAGTGCGTCAAAGACCATAATATCGTATCTGTTTTATCTATGGAATTCAACAGTAGGGGCCGTATCTTCCCAGAATTTTGAATGAGGCTCGTGGCTAGCGCTGACCTTACCAATATAGGTCCTTAGGACTTCATATAGCGCGGTCGGCAGGTTCTCCGGATCCATTACGGCCTCGTGATTCTGGGTTATGTAGTCGTCAAGTTCCTGTCCTACGACCAGATGCGCTACGTGCGCCGTCTTCGGCAGTGCTTCCACTATGGCCTTGGCCCTCTCAAAATCATGGAACTGACCGTCTCCGACTATGGTTATGATCGCATCGCGCTTCGGGTTGGCGGCTATCGACCTAGAGACGTACTCCAATGCTCCGCCTACGTACGTATATCCATCATCCGGATTCAGCAAGCCGGCGTAGACCTGGCCTTTCTGCTGTCCCGTAGGCTCGTAAGCAAGCGGGCTTATAACCCTGGCCTGCTCGCCGAATACGATGAACTGGGTGCGCACATCTGGTTTATGAGCGCTCCCCGGTCGGCGGGCGACCTTATGCCGTGCCAACTGTAAGCCCTCTGTCAGACATAGACCAGTGTCAGCGCTGGCCTGGGCTTTGCCATCGAGTTGCATAGAGTAGCTCCAGTCTCCGAGGAAATAGAAATCAAGGCCGCCGAATGTGACTTCCTGGCGATGTGCCCTGCGCTCCACCGGCTGCCATATGTTCTGACCCTGATCACTGGCGAGCTGGACCGCCAGCGAGGCCAGTGCGTTCGGATGCAGTCGCACCCCTTCACTTTGAGCACGTCTATGATAGCGCGGACTCATCATGACGTCGGAAGGGGCAGCGAGCTTCATGAAGACGTTCGCAACACCCCTGATAGTATTACGATGGCTGTCCAGAGAACGCGCATAAAGGCGCGCATCCTCCTTGCTTAACCCCATCTCTTCCTTGATGATCTCGGCCATATCTTCGATGGCCGCTTCACGTTGCTGGATGCGGACAACCCTACTGGTGGCTTGTCGAACGGGCTCTTCGTTACTTCGTTCATAGGCACCCGATGTGTCGGCAGGATCGTCAGCAGAATCCTCGTCAGCATCATCGGCCGCCTGCTCTTCAAGCGTTCGCATAGCATGTGCTATCTGTTCGGCCAGGTCCAACGCGTCATCTTCAGCGCCCGATTCACTGCCGTTTTGGTCATCCTCTGCAGAGTCCCCGTGCTTTTGGTCACCTTCTGTGTCATCGGTCTGATCTTCAGACGAGGTTCCGTCCTGCTCCGACACCTGCCCTTGCGTTCCATCATCTGATGGATCTACAGACTGTCTATGGCCATGCACCGCCTGCTGATATTCGGCATATTCATCTTCGAAATCACCGTCCCCTGAGCCTGCATCATCTTGCCCGCCTTGTTCACCCTGCTCTTGCCTATCCTGATCCAGCAGCGCATGGTACTGAGGCCATATGAACCGCTCCGCTATCTTACGGCGCTCGCTCAGTGAGGTACGCCGGTCTGTCATGGTCTCTATGACGTCGAATACTGCCCCGTTCTTTTCATATGTTCGTAAGCCGTCTATGACATCTTGCACCTCGGGATCAATAACAATATCAGGCTGGCTGATGACCTCCCCGATCCTGATGCCGTACATGAGCTGGACATGCTTAGGCTTATCGGTAAGGTCGCGTGGCATCTGCATGCCGTAAATATCATCGGCGTAGGAATCAAGCAATGGCACCATCCGGTTTCGCTTATCAATGACGGTGTCATCAATCAGGCATTCAAAAAATCCCTCGGCATCGGTCTGAGGATGGAATGTTGCTTCCGGGTCAAGCATATCGCGTCCATGTCCAAGCTCGTGGCCACCGATGAATAAGGATGTGACTTCTGGCGGCACCATCACGTCAGTTGTATTTTCCGGGTTTCCCTCCAGTATCTGCTGAGGGTCAAGGGTAATACGTATTCCGCCCCTGGAGTTCAGAGCGCAACTAGCACCGGCGCCTGATTCTATGGCCACTTCCAGCCCTCTAATACCCCAAACCTGCCCTAAGACGTGCATTGTCTGCTCCAGGGCTGCCGGGTCCAATGATTCCGGGAATGGTTCCTTACCAGGATCGGTCACTATTACTCTCCAATATCATTGACAATCTTAACATAAAGTGATACTGTTGTAAAGATATGGAAGGCTTCACGTGCCCAAGCACTGCTATCTGTAGGCAGTATTGCGAAGCGCTCCGCGCCCAAGGTGTCGGCGTGGAATTTGATGACGGCTGTAACGTGCCGGGCATGTTCGCCGTGAATAAGAGTGGTGTACGATTCAAGCCTGAACTTGCTACGGATGCAGGCGATACGGTGCTGATAAAGAGTCTGGGCGCTGCTTTGCGCGGCGTGTTCAACGAACAAGCCGCGTTCGAACCTACAGAGGAGGATGCTGTCTCAGAGCTGACCACCGCCCACGATCAGGTATTGGAAACACGGCTAAGCTTATGGCAGGCGATGCTTGAAAGTACCAGGCAGCGCCGTTCCTTCACCGACGTGGAGTTGGGGCATTATGAAAAGCGCACGGATGAAGCGGAAAGCGCATTGGACCAGGTGTTGGAAGGTTCCAATGTCAATGCCGCCATACGGGCACAGGCCCTCGCTGACCGTAACGCGCTCGAGACTTACGGCCTGCTGTTCGACGAGCAGATGATACGGACGGTTGATCGCCTGGTAGGCAACATCATGGATGGCAAGCCGACACTGATAGTCGGAGACAAAGGCATAGCTAAGACGCAGGCCGCTTACTTCGCCGCCAAATTATGGGAACCGGAAGCCGAACCGGTTGTCATATCCGGACATGGCGACATGATGAGTAACGAGCTCATAGGTCAGCTTGAGCAAGACGAACAAACCAAGATATTCACCTTCAAGCCAGGCAAACTGGTTGATGCCATGCGCGAAGGCCGTCCGGTCATAATCGACGAGGTCAACGTAGGCGATCAACAGATTGTCATGCGTTTGCAACATATATTGCTCCGCCGGCCTGGCGACAAGATAGTGTTGCAGGAAAATGGCGGAGAAGAGATAGAGGTTCAGCCGGGATTCGTCATCTTCGCTACAGCGAACGAGGCTTCGGCTCGCTACGTACAGCGTAATGTGCTGGATCCAGCCTTCCGTGACCGTTATGACGTACTCCAGCTTACATACCCCGATATGGATGGCGACGACCCCATAAAGGAAGTGCCCAGTTCCCTGATGCGCCTAGCCTTCGCGGCAGGCGTGGACGAAAGAGGTCAGCTGAGCAGGCATCTTGACGCGGCAGAGCTTGAGAAATTGGTGCGACTCGCACACGTCACTCAGCACTTATACAGCGTTCCCGCCCGTGAAGCCCGCGTCCAGTTGAGCGACCTTGGCAACGACACGGCCGTCGGCACATTCGTTGACGACGAGGAGCCTGTCATGACCGACTGCATCACGCCCCGCTCGTTGGCGGACATTATCAAGCGCTGCGCCAAGGGCAATAAGCCTAATGTAAGCCTGGATGGCGAGCTTACAAAGGCCGTCCAAGGGCTTGACCAATCAGGCAGTACGCTTAATCAGACCTACGCTAACGAAGTCCTGAAATTGCTGAGAAGGAGATAGTGTAGCCATGACGGCTCCACGCCACCCTGACCGTCCCGAAGGACATACTCCGCCCGCGCAGACTTGGCAAGGCTTGAGCCAAGAAGCTCAGGCGGCGCTCCTGCGTCGCAGGGTCAGCGTCGGCCCTGCCGGACAGTTACTTGAAGATGCTGCGCCTATAAGGCCCGAGGAGCTGGCTGACCCGGTCATGCAATGGGCCAGGACCGAACTGGAAGGTGGCGAAGGCGACAAGGGCGTTTTCGTGCGCTGGGAGAAATACGCTGACTTATTGGATGATGATGTACCTGCCAGCGTAGACGATATGTTAGAACAAGGTCCCGGACTGGCAAATACCCTGCAAAGGTTGTTCAAGGCCAAGCAGGCCCTGACCGATAGCCGCGAGCTTACTCCCAGCGACATTAACATAGGCGAGACCATGCATCTGACGCTAGTACCATGGCAGACGTTTGAATCCTTATTCCGCGAGGGTCAACAAGGTAGCCTTAATACGCTTGAACGCTGGGTCAACACGTGCCTTCAACGACGCCAAGGCATAAGCAATGGTTTTCAGATATCGGATCGTAGGTTAACTGATAGCGACGTACCGTTCGCTAAGGCCTTCTTCGAAGACGCCGCGATGTATCGGGATGTCGCGCAACCCTCTAAGCTCCTACGAGTATCCGAATACCTGACAGCTAAGATAGCGCGTGATGGCGCGTGGGGGCTCATACTGACACAGCGCGGCCAATCTGATGGCTATTACGGTTATGACGCATCGAACAGACCCCAGTTCGCCGGTGATTGGACCAACAATGGTAAAGCGCATTACCGGATTGCCGGGTATGATGTCGATGCCATGGGCGTATACGAATATATAGCGCATGTGCTCCAAGAAGACCAGCTTGATCAGAATATGTCGATACTCCTGCTGGCGAACAGGTTAAATGGCTACCAGGGTCGTAACCTCGCAAGCGTTCCGCACGCCAAATATTCTGGAGGTGAAAAGATTCACCTGCTCCTCAGAGAGGCGGACGGCGAAGAGCTCGATTCACGCTTCGCTGACCCGGGACGCATACTGCTTACTGTGGGGGCAGAGCATGACTAACCCGTCACACGAAGGATCCGGGAGCACATCCTGGGAGGGTTTGAGCCAAGAAGCTCAGGCAGCCCTGACGCGCCGGCCCTTAGCTCCTACCGCCGCTAGTGAATTATTGCAACCTGACACGGCTACGGGCTTTGATGTCGAAGTTGAGCGGTGGATAAGCCAAGAGCTGGATGGGACGGGCAAAGGCAAGGGCGCGCTGAGCCGCTGGCGTAAGTTCGAGGATATGCTTGGGATAGAAGTACCTGCCGACATGGACGCCTTCCTTGAACAAGGCGGTATGGCATTGGAGTCAAAGATTGGCAGGCTGGCCAGTGCCAAGGAAGCACTGACCGAAAGCGGGCATAAGACGCCGTCCGGCAAGAACGTAGGCGAGACCATGCATCTCGTGCTTATACCTTGGAAAGCATTCAAAGATAAGCTGGATGGGGGCCGCCCATATGACCCATGGCAGGGTAATTCGTTTGAGCGCTGGATGCACAGGCTGGTGCAGATACGGAGCGACATGGATTTCGGCATTGAGATTGATCATGCGTCGAATATGCCTAACAGTGTAGGACTTAACACAGCCCTTGAGGAAGACTTGGCCATATACCGTAACCCTGATGATCCAGCAGAACACATATCTTTCACCGATTACCTGACTGGCAGGATACTTTATGACGGTCCCTGGGGAGTCATGCTGGCACAGACCGGTAAGAGTGGCTATTACATCCCTCCGGATGGTCCAAGGAATGCCAATGACTATACAGACGCAGGCAGGAAGCATTTTGAAATAGCCGGGTATGACGTAGATGGCATGGGCATATTGGAATGGCTATCCCTT
>CAZSAN010000096.1:0-3276 GCA_964604985.1 uncultured Candidatus Saccharibacteria bacterium
ATCCGTTGTACGTAGCAGAAGCAGCATCCCTGATAGTGTCAGGCAAAGTATTGCCGGATGTCTGCCATGTTCCTACGTCTCCGGCGCTCAGGGCGCTTGCGCTAACCGGTATGAATACACCGAGCATAAAAATTGCGCTGACCAGCAGAACGCTGGCGCGCTTTTTCATGTAATGGATATAATGCACTTTTTGTCTCCCGCTTGAAGCTTATGGCTAAACTATACAGCTATCTATATATGTATAGCAATAGAAACCTTCAGGATGATCCGAAGCTCTTATTTGGGGTGTTTGCCAGTAACTGCCTTAGCGGCCTGCCCTGGTCATAATCCTAAGGTTCGATAAGTACGCCTCGGTACGTACATAAGGATGCTTCATCAGGTATTCAAGGTGCCTATCCATGAAGGTCAACCCTTTGCCGTGGTTAGGGTCGTAAGATCCGCCCGTATCGTAATGGGAGCTTATGACCATGCTGCGGAGTTCGCGCCGGGCATGAACTCCGGCAGAAGTCTTCAAGAACTCCTGCCGGCTAAGGACACGCATAGGTCAAGCCTTCTTAGGCTGCTTAGGTTTCTTGGTCTCTTTGCGGCCGCGATCTTTCGGCATGATGTCCTCCTATGGCAGTAGGACTGCGCTTAATATCGCGACTGGCGATTATTGCTGAAGTTCTTCGAAGGGCCACCGAAGTTGTTGCGCGGACGTTCTTCCTTAGGGCGTGCGGCGTTCACCATGATCGGCCGGCCGCCGACCTCCTTGCCGTTAAGCTCCTTGATCGCCTCCTGGGCTTCGGCCTCGGTGCTCATTTCGACGAACCCGAAACCTTTGGACTGGTTTGAGAAACGGTCTACTATCACCTGCGCGGACTCCACCTTGCCGATGGTCTCGAACAGCTCTTGAAGCTGATCGTCCTTGACGGCATAACTTAGACCGCCAACGTATAATTTAGTTGCCATTATTATTACTCCTTGCTTGTCGAAGGGAATCTGGCAACCTTACGATTAGTCAGCTAGCTGCGCCCTAATAACGATTTAAACTTAAATGCTAGAACAATTCCTAAAAAATATATAGCAGCTATATTTCTAGTACTTGTCCAGTATAGCATGTTTATTCTTTATCACTTCCCGTTCATACCTATGGTGGCAGCTGGATAGCCCGTAAAATCCATGGCCACCACCCCTGCCCTAAGAGCTATTGCTTAAAAAATGAAATTGTGCTAGAGTTATAGTATTGTTTCTAATGAATCCGGGTAAAGTAACGATTTGATTCGATTTTTCATTAAGAGCAGTCGATTCACTACTTACTTAAACGAAGGATTCATTTTTTATGTCTCAGAAACTAGCATATCGTTCTAGCCGCATGGCTCGGACCCAACGAACATTTGGCAATCGCCCTCCCCGCCAGAACAGAGGCCGCCAGCCAAAGAAGGCCTACATACACCCGTCCAGGTTCATACAAAGCGCCAAGCCCCGCTCAGAAGAGGCCTATGTCCCTACGCATAGCTTCCAGGATTTTGCGCTGGAACAGCCGATCCACCGTAACTTGTCAGCAATGGGCTTCCAGGACCCGTCGCCGATCCAGGACCGGACCATACCGCATGGCCTTGCTGGCAAGGATATCGTCGGCATCGCCAATACGGGTACCGGTAAGACGGGCGCCTTTGCCATTCCGGTACTGCATCGCCTGCTGGATGAGCCGGCGTCCAAAGCCATCATCCTGGCTCCTACCAGGGAGCTTGCGGAACAGATTGAGCAGCAATGCCGGATGATCGGCAAAGGCAGCGGCCTGGACGGCGCCCTGTTGATTGGCGGCACGTCCATGGGTCCGCAACTTCGGGATCTGCGTCATAATCCCAGGCTCATCATCGGCACCCCGGGTAGGGTCAAGGACCACCTGGAGCGCGGGTCGCTTGATATATCCGATTGCAATATTGTCGTCCTTGATGAGGTGGATCGGATGCTTGATATGGGCTTCGTGCATGATATTACACATATCCTGAGCCACGCCGGCCCTGAAAGGCAGAGCTTTTACTTCTCCGCGACGCTCGACATAAGGGTCAAAGGGATCATCGGGAACTTCTCGCATGACCCGATCCACGTTTCAGTCAAGTCCGGCGATACCAGCGACAACGTCGATCAGAACGTCGTCAGCTTTGCCGGCAGTAAGAACAAGATTGATAAGCTGCACGACATCCTCATTCAGGATGGTACGACTAAGACGATCGTCTTCGACGACACGCAGCGTAGCGTCGAAAGACTTTCGAAGGAGCTGGTCGCCAGAGGATTCGTGGCCGACTCGATACACGGCGGTAAGTCGCAGTCTCAGCGGCAGCGCGTCCTGAGAAAGTTCAAAGCCAGCGAGGTCAGCGTGTTGGTCGCCACAGACGTGGCTGCCAGGGGTTTGGACGTATCGGACATCACGCACGTCATAAACTACTCGCTGCCCCAGTCATATGACGACTACGTCCACCGTATCGGACGCACCGGCAGGGCCGGCAAGGTCGGCTACGCCCTTACCTTCGTAGAGAATTAGCCCGACGCATCTGATGCATTAGAGCTGCGGCTGTTAGCCTCTTAGCACGGCCTATAATTTTCTCGGGCTTTGTTGACGGATTACCGCGCCGATAATCGTAAGCCCGCAAGCCGCCATAGCCAACAGCCTTAATGGCAGATTACTGGCGGGGCTGCCGTACCCCGTATCGGGAGCGCCGACCGGTGTGACGACTGTGAACGAAAGTGTGGCTTGTGTGCAGACCGTATCGTCGAGCGGCGCACAGACTTGATACACGAGAGAGTCATCGCCGGTGTAACCTTTGTTCGGTGTGTAGGTTATGTCGCCAACCGGATCGACCGCCACGCCGTGTGACGGGCCTGAGACTATCGA
The DNA here is from genome assembly GCA_964604985.1 of uncultured Candidatus Saccharibacteria bacterium. GTDB lineage: Bacteria > Patescibacteriota > Saccharimonadia > Saccharimonadales > UBA4665 > CAZSAN01. The sequence continues at coordinate 2,879 of CAZSAN010000096.1, forward strand.
CAGCGTATCAGGGTCGTATCCGCTGGCTCCAGTCAGAACATTGTACGTAGCACTGCCGTTTACGTTAAGGGTTACGGCGTGATTGGCGAGCACCGGCTTGGGCGGCTGTAGGCTTGGGTCGTTCCATTCATATATATTGCCGCTGGCACCATTGGTGGACGCAAAAATGTACTGGCCGGACGCCGATATGACTTGATCGTTCCAGGTTTGGCCGCCAGGAGTGACGCTGCTAGTCAGGTTCGTCCAGCTGGCGCCGTAGTCGCGCGAAGCGTAAAACGCGTTGCCAGCGCCCCCATCAGCGATAGAACCTACCAGAAACTGCCCAGTCGGCGAAGCTTTAAAGTGTAACCAGTCCAAACCGCTTAGACCTGTGCCGGTAGTCTGGTTCGTCCAACTAG
>CAZSAN010000097.1:0-3649 GCA_964604985.1 uncultured Candidatus Saccharibacteria bacterium
CACCGAAGGTAGCTTTGAGGCTATCTACGAATGCCGTCGAAAGATCGCTGATTCTAGAATTTGCATCTAAAAAGTTTGCCTATACGCTGACAAGCGGCCTGCTGACATAACCGATAAAGTCCGACGTCGAGCTTAAATTCAGCCCCACGTATATCCGTAGGATCATCTCCTACGGGACTTAGTATTATAGCACTTATGGTCAATTAATAACAGGGTGTGCGTGCTTTTTGACGCTTATGGTTGCCTGCCGCGTGGGCCTAGGTTAGAATTGGATGAAATTTCAGGAGTAGGCCATGTGGAAGATGGAGATCGTCAGTCAGGACGAAGTCGTTGCCGAACATGTCGGCGTGACGGTGACTTCGCGGGATTTATGGATTCCGGACTCGCGGTCCGTAGCCCAGGGCTACTTCGCCCTTGACCGTAACGGCGAGCGCATAGAGAGCGTATGCGCGGACCACGGCGAAGACTCTAACATGAAGCTGACCGACGAAGGGCTGGTGATCATACGTGGCATGTGGGCGCACTATGAGGACGGCGGAGAGCCCCATGATGAGGCCGCGGGTTATTATTACGGGGTATTGGACGAAGCCGGCGCCCTTACCAAAGTAGACGAATTGCCCCTTAGGTGGAGTGATCCGCGCCTACATCGTGAATGGAACCTGCGCTGGCTCGAAGGAGAAGGCGCTCCCGCGCCGATCCCGTCCGAGGCAGCTGCCGTGGAAACACCCGCCAAGCTTGAGGCAGTCGAACTGCCTATAGCACCGACTTTCGTGGGACTACCGTCCGGCCTCGGCTCACAATCCTAGCTGGTGATCGCAGGCACCGGTCTTGCCGGGACGGCAGACTTCAGAGTGCAACCTTTGCAATCCGCTCATGATTTGGGATACCTGCTCCTGCGTCATCCTGGACAAGTTCGACTCAAGTCCGCGGCGTAGCAGGTCGTTGGCAGCCTCAGTGACCTGCATGCCTTTAGGCGTAGGCGATATGATCTGCCGGCGCCGGTTGCCCGGAGCAGGTTTGGATACTAATAGACCTTCGGCTTCCATCGAGCTGACCTGGCGGCTTATGCTGGCCTCTGTCTGGCCTAGGCTATCGGCTATGCTGCGTTGCGATGCGTAGGGGTTCCACTCCAGCGCCACCAGCACCCTGAACTGGCTCAGGCCTATGCCCAGGTGGTCGCGAAGCAACTGTTCGGACTGTTTGCCCGTGACTGCAGACAGGTGCTGTATCAGGTATACGAGATTGTTGGCAGGACCCATATCCCCACTGTAGATTCAGATACTTAACACGTCAAGTATGTAGGGATCGGTACAGGCTGCGCCATTCCTCCATGCTCAAGGTCTGCGCCCGGCGCTGGCAGTCTAGGGACGCACGCTCGCAGATCGACTGGGCCTCATGGCTGCTAAGGCGAAGGCCAGCCGACAGGTTATTCAGCAGTGTCTTGCGTGGCTGGGCGAAACCCAGCTTCACCAATCGAAAGAATTCTGCCGGTTCGACATCGCCGAACAAAGGCTGCTGCCGCCTCCTGAGCATAAGGATCCGTGAATCGACCTTGGGCGGAGGAGTAAAACGATCCGCCGGCACGATGTCGCCCAACGCCACCTCCCAGTAGAACTGCGAGGTGACACTCAGGATCGACATATGGCCCGGTTCGGCGGCAACACGTTCCGCTACCTCTTTCTGAACGAGCAATATGGCCGCTACGGGAGGGTTCGATGTCTCGCTAAGTATACGGAGCAGCTTGCCGGTCAGGTAGTAGGGTATGTTGGCAACTATCTTGTAGCCCTCGGGCAACGTGCCTAGATCGAGTTTTAGGATGTCGTCGGAAATGACTTCCAGATTGTCAGCGTCCACCCTGTCGGGCAACCCCCGGGCAAGCCCCTCGTCGAGCTCCACGGCCACCACCTTATCCGCGAGCGCTGTCATCATGCCGGTCAAGGCGCCAAGCCCGGGGCCTACCTCTAGTACTGTGTCCTTAGGGCCGATTTCAGCCGCATCGCATATCGCTTGCAGGCTCGCAGTATCATCCAGCCAATGCTGACCTAGCGATTTCCTGGGTGTCGGAGGCTTGTCTGAAGACATGATGGCTACTGGCCTGGCGGGAAGGCAGAGATGCCGGTGCTGTAGTAACAGCCCGGATTCTGGCTGGCCAGCCCTCCTCCGGAGCGATTAGTGTTCTCTACGATCGCCTGGTCCTGGACGGCTGCCGGCGCGTTGCTGGGCAAGCCGCTCAGCCCCAGCCGCTGCCAGGTGCCGAGCGAGAACTGATATGCGCCGTAGTAACCGTTGCCTGTATTCTCCTGATAATTGCCGCCTGATTCGCACTGGCGCAGCTTGAGCAGCCAGGTCGATAGGTTGCTGCTGGTAGGAACGGGCGCCGTACCGCGGGCTATTATCTGCGTGATGGGCGGTTGCAGTCTTACGGACTGCAGCTTAGTGCGAGCGCCGGTCTTTTCGTTAACTTGGAAGGTTATGAGCAATATGCCAGGCGAACCCTGCTGCCTGACGGCGCTGGTTCCCGCCGTCAGGCTGGGATCGTCGATCGTGCGCACCGGCACCGGTATGGGTTGGGTGGCGGTCACTATCTTCGTGCCTTTATGGAGTATGAATATCTGTTGATGGGGCTTGATGGGCGTGCTCTGCGCTGGATGTACCGTGTCCCCCTGCTGCAATACAATGTGTTTTTCCTTCAGCATCTGACCTACCGTGTCCGAGTGGCTACGCGTGACTATGGGCGTACCGTACAGTATCAGGCTGATCGGCACGGACGGTTTGATGTTGACGGTCTCGCCTATGGCCTGCTGTTTTAGGAAGTTGGTGGTGGGCATGGTGGTAAGCTGGTCCTCGGCATAGGGCTTGAAACCAGCCTGCTGGGCTATGGCGCGCGAGGTCGTGGCAGCACTGAACGTGAACGTCCTGTGGCCCGACTCAGTTATGGCCACAGGTACCGCCCGGTAGACGTTTATGCGGAACTTATCCTGATTGATATGGTCGGTCAGGCCTGGCTCTACGACATCGCCCTGATGCAGTGTTATGTGTAGTTTGGCTAACAGGGTCCCCACGGTCGGTTGGCGACTCGGTACCGTCTGTTCGCCGCCATCATGCGACACAATCACCACGTAAACGCTGTTGTGCTTGGTGAGCTGGTGGCGGAACAGGAATCCGGCTATGGCTGTCACTAAGACCAACACGCCGATGGTGATCACGGGTACGGCATGCGGGTGGCGGCTCATCTTCTGGGCTTTTTTAAGCCTCCGCTCCAGACGCGATCTTCGCCAGCGGTTAAACCTCAGTTGTAGCTTCAACCATCGTTTACGCATACTAAAAGCCCCATTGTAACAAAATCACACTGCACGGGGTAGTGACCGTCACAGCTTTTCCAGAGGTGCGAAGCCTATGTTGAGCGTCCTGGCGCCTTTGCCCTTGAAGTAGACGACAGCCGTTTCGCCCTCCACCTCCATGACCGTGCCGGTGCCAAAGACCTTGTGCCTCACCCCATCGCCTTCGTTCAGATCAGGTACGTAACGCGGTTCGGCAGAATGTTGACTGTTTTCCAGGGCCGGAATACCAGGCCTGGTATAGGACGATGGTGAGGCAGCAGTCTGTGATTCGGCATCTATCTCTGATAGGAAGCGGCTGGGCGGATTGT